>NZ_JAJJND010000060.1 GCF_029759835.1 Acetobacter sp. AN02 | reverse complement strand
ATCAGCATCCTGTGAATCACATTTTTAGCCCAATGGGTACCCCGTGAGTCTGATCAAGAAACGGTTGGTATAAGTCCCCCTCGATTACATATTCTGCGTAAAGATCAATGCCTTTAATCTTGCATTCACAGAGGCAAAATATGGCTTCTTCGTTCCTTACTACTGCTTTAACGAGATCAAGTTTCGTATCATTCGCCGGTGGTAAGTCATTGTCTGACAGGAAGAGACGGACGTAAGACAATAGATTTTCGCCAAAAACCAGGATTCCGGCTCCCAGTCGTCCGAACTGATCGTGGTACAATTCAACTTCGAACTTGTGCTGTTCAGTATTATGATCATCAGTACTCACGTCATATCCTTATTGAACGCTACGCAAGTTTATTCCCGATGCCGGTCAGGCTTTGAGGGGATGTCGTGATCCGGTGAGGGACAGGGTTGCGGCGATATTGCGGGCGGTGGTTCTGAGATTGGCTGCGGCGTCTCTGAGGGCTTCCTCGATGGTGCAGACGTAGTTTACGGCTGAGAAGGCGGCATCGATGCCTTCGGCGTAGACCAGTTCCATGCCGGGTCCGAGTGATCCGGCGATGGCGATGACGGGGCATCCGTTGCGTTTTGCGATCCGGGCCACGCCGACGGGGGTTTTGCCTTTTGCGCTCTGTCCGTCGAGCCGTCCTTCTCCGGTGATGACGAGGTCTGCGTTACGGGTGGCTTCTTCCAGTCCCAGGGCTTCGAGTACGATATCGATGCCGGGGCGGAGTGTGGCGTTGAGGAAGGCGAGCAGGGCGGCGCCGGTTCCGCCGGCGGCTCCGGCGCCGGGGTGATGTGCGATGTCCTGTCCGGTTGTCTGTCTGATGAGGGCGGCGTAGTGGCTGAGGGCGTGGTCGAGGGTGGTGACCATCTCCGGGGTTGCGCCTTTTTGCGGTCCGAAGATGGCGGAGGCGCCTTCGGGGCCGGTGAGAGGGCTTGTGACGTCCGAGGCGACGCTGAAGCGGCAGGTGCGCAGGCGGGGATCGAGTCCGGCCGTGCTGATGGCGGCGAGTGAGGCGAGGGCTGCGCCGCCCGGAGGGAGGTTCTGTCCCGCGGCGTCGTGCAGGGTGAGGCCCAGGGCCTGCATCATGCCTGCGCCGCCGTCATTTGTGGCGCTGCCGCCGAGGCCCAGGAGAATTCCGGTGCATCCTTCGTCGAGGGCGGCGAGGATGAGTTCACCGACGCCGCGGGTTGTGGCGGTGAGGGGGTTACGTTCAGTGCGGGGGACGTGGGTCAGTCCGGCGGCTTCCGCGACCTCGATGATGGCCTGGTTGTCCGGGGTGATGCCGAAGCGGGCCGTGACGGGCTGTCCGGCGGGGCCTGTGACCTGTCGGGTGAGGATGCGTCCTCCGGTGGCGCTGATGATGGCGTCTGTGGTGCCTTCTCCGCCGTCTGCGGCGGGCAGGCGGACATATTCCGCGTCAGGGAAGATGGTTCTGAAGCCCTGTTCTATGGCGAGGGCGACGTCTGGTGCGGAGAGACTTTCCTTGAATGAATCGCATGCGATGACGATTTTCACGGGCTGTTTCCCTCTGCCTGTTTCTTTTCAGTCCTTATATGCAGAAAAACCCGGGACATGCCCGGGTTTTTCTGTCGCTTCGGAAGTGATTCCGTGCGCGGATCAGGCTTCGGCGGTCTCTTCGGCTGCCGGTGCTTCAGCTTCTGCCTCTGCGGCCACGTCCTCGATCGTGATCTCGTCGTCGGTGTCGATGCCGATGACTTCTCCGCGTGCCTGACGCTCTGCTTCCTCTGCGGAGCGGGCGACGTTGACGCGTACGGAGATCGTGACTTCCGGGTGCAGGGCGACCTGCACGTCGTACAGTCCGAGCTGCTTGATCGGGTGCGGCAGGGAGACCTGCTGGCGGGAGATCGTCAGCCCGGCTTCCGTTACGGTCTGCGAGATATCGCGGGTGGAGACGGAACCGTAGAGGTTGCCGCCGTCACCGGCCTGGCGGATCAGGATGACGGACAGTCCGTCCATGCGCTCGGACAGGCGTTCTGCCTCTTCGCGGCGCTTGATGTTCTGTGCTTCGAGCTGGGCGCGCTCGTGCTCGAAACGCTCGCGGTTGGCGGCGTTTGCACGGATGGCCTTGCCCGTCGGCAGGAGGAAGTTACGGGCATAGCCCGGCTTCACGCGGACGAGGTCGCCCATCTGGCCCAGATGCTCGACGCGCTGGAGCAGGATGACTTCGGTTACAGCCATGGGTCCGGTCTCCTCAGTTCACGACGTAGGGGAGGAGAGCGAGGAAGCGTGCGCGCTTGATGGCCTGGGCCAGCTCACGCTGCTTCTTCGCGGAAACCGCGGTGATGCGGCTCGGCACAATCTTGCCGCGCTCTGACAGGAAGCGGGTGAGAAGGCGCACGTCCTTGTAGTCGATCTTCGGCGCGTTCGGGCCGGAGAACGGGCAGGCCTTGCGGCGGCGGTAGAACGGGCGGCGGGCACCGACGGCGGTGCGGCGGCCTGCGGGATTGATTTCGCTGGTCTCGGACATCGGTCTTATTCCTCTGCGCCTGCGGTTTCGGCCGGATTCTCGTCACGGGCGCGGTATTCCTCGCGGTCGTCATAGGACCGGCGGGAAGAGCGGCCGCTGTCGAAGCGTCCGGAGGATTTCGGGCCGCGGAATCCGCCGCGCTCTCCGCGATCCTCGCCCTTGCGGGACAGAACCGGGGACGGGGTTTCGTCGATTTCATCGACGCGCAGGGTCAGGACGCGCAGGACGTCTTCGTTCAGGCTGAGCTGACGCTCGATCTCGCGCATGGCTTCCGGCTTCGCCTCAAGGCCGAGGAGCAGGTAGTGCGCCTTGCGGTTTTTCTTGATGCGGTAGGCCAGGGTGCGCAGACCCCAGTATTCCTGCTTCTTTACAGAGCCGGACTCGCCTTCGAGGTAGGTTTTGATGCCTTCCGCGATGGCTTCTGCCTGCTGCTGGTTGATATCGTTACGTGCGATGAGCACGGTTTCGTAAAGCGGCATTGATGTGTCCCTCCGGATTCTTTCAACCTGGCCGTCGCGGACCGTTCCGCAGGCGGGGCACTGAGGGCCGGGGGTCGGCGGGTTCAGTGCGACAGGTATAGCCGGGAGCGATGCCACGCGCCCGGCAGGGAAGGGGCGTCCTTAAGCACGGATCGGTCGGGGATGCAAGGGAATGGGTGCCTCCCTGTTTCCGCTGCCCGTGCCGCGGGGTGGCGGCACGGGAGGGAGGATTTCAGGCGAGTTCTTTTCTTACGATGTCCGCGCCTGCGCAGAGTGCGCGCAGTTTTCCCCGTGCGGTTTCGCGGGACAGAGGCGCCATGCCGCAGTTGGTGGCGGGGCAGAGCTTGTCTGCATCGACGAATTTCAGCGCCTTGCGCAGGACGTCTGCGACCTCATCGGGGGTTTCGACGGTGCTGGTTGCCACGTCGATGGCGCCGACCATGACCTTCTTGCCCCGGATCAGCTCGATGAGATCCATGGGGACGCGGGAGTGCTGGCATTCCAGAGAGACCATATCGATGGCGGATTTCTGCAGTTTGGGGAAAATTTCCTCATACTGGCGCCATTCGGATCCGAGGCCGTTTTTCCAGTCGATATTGGCCTTGATGCCGTAGCCGTAGCAGATATGGACGGCGGTTTCGCATTTCAGCCCTTCGATGGCTCTTTCCAGGGTGGCGATGCCCCAGTCGTTGACCTCATCGAAGAAGACGTTGAAGGCGGGTTCGTCGAACTGGATGATGTCGATTCCGACGGCTTCGAGTTCCTTTGCTTCCTGGTTGAGGATTCCGGCGAATTCCCAGGCCAGTTTCTCGCGGCTTTTATAGTGGTCGTCGTAGAGCGTATCGATCATGGTCATGGGGCCGGGCAGGGCCCATTTAATCGGCTTTTTCGTCTGCTGGCGCAGGAATTTCGCGTCTTCCACGAAGACCGGCTTTTCGCGCGTGACTGCGCCGGAGACGGTGGGAACGCTTGCGTCGTAGCGGTTGCGGATCTTGACGGTCTGGCGGTTTTCGAAATCAACGCCGCTGAGATGTTCGATGAATGTCGTGACGAAGTGCTGGCGGGTCTGTTCGCCGTCGCTGACGATGTCGATCCCGGCCTGGTCCTGATCGAACAGGGACAGGCGCAAGGCGTCCTGTATGCCTTCGACCAGTTCCTCTCCCTGGAGTTTCCAGGGGGACCACAGGGTTTCGGGCTCTGCGAGCCATGAGGGTTTGGGCAGGCTGCCGGCGGTTGCGGTGGGCAGGAGTTTTTTCATGACGTGTGGCCTTATGTTTACGTGGTGATCAGAGGGCGGTGCGGGCAGCGTAGTCTGCGGACCACTTTTCGAGAATATCCCTGTAGGGTTCGATGAAGTGTTCCTCGGTCAGTTTTCCCTGCTGCACGGCCAGGCGGCTGCGCTCCTCGCGATCATAGACGATCTGGGTGATCGAGCAGTCCTGGTGCTTCAGCGTGGGCTGGAAATATTCCGGGGCCGGGGAGTTCGCATTGTAGATTTCCGGGCGGTACACTTTCTGGAAGGACTCCATCGTGCTGATGGCGCTGATCAGTTCGAGATCTGAGTACCCTGAGAGCAGGTCATCGAAGAAATAGAATGCGAGGGGTGCGACGCTGCCTGCGGGCATGAAATACCGCACCTGCATGCCCATTTTTCCGAAATACTGATCGGTCATGGAGAATTCGCGCTGTTCATATTCGACGCCCAGAACGGGGTGATGGTTGCCTGTTCTGTGGTAGGTTCTGTTGCTTGAAATACTCAGGCAGATAACGGGTTTTTTTGTAAAGCTGTTTTTATAGGCGTCCGAATTGATGAAGCACCTGAACAGGTTTCCGTGCAGGTCACCAAATCCGTCGGGGGCGCTGAATCCCGTGCGGTTTTTGTTGTATTCCGGAAGAAGGACGCTGAAATCGTAATCGCGGACATAGGAGGAGAAGTTGTTCCCGATGTTTCCTGCGATTTTTCTGTTTGTTTTTCTGTCGAAAATGACGGTGTTCAGTATTTCGATCAGCGGGAAGGTTTTGTCTCCGTCTGCGAAATCGATGTCCATTTCTGCGGAGATGATTTCCAGGCCGAGCGAGTAGCGGTTACCTTCGGGATTGTCCCAGTTCGCCAGGGAGTTGAAGCGGTTATCGATCATGCGCAGGACGTTGCGCAGGTTTTCCTCGCGGCTTTCGCCTCTGGCGAGGTTGGCGAAGTTGGTTGTCAGGCGTGTGCTGTCTGCCGGTACGTAGTTCTCATCAAAGGAAATTTTCCTGAGACTGAAGGTGAAATCTCTGTTCATCGTAGGGTTCCGTGGTGTTGTCCGCGACAGGTGTGAGGCTTTTATGAATGATCAGAGGTCGCTGATTTTACGTCCGGTTTCCCGCTCATAAATCTTCATTCTGTCCGCCGTTGAGAACGATGGGGGTCTTATGCCTCAGGGGTCAGTTGAACAGAAGTGATTTTATTTCATTAACTCATGAAATTAATTCATGTTTCGGTCGGCATGAACGGAGGGATCTGCGGGCTGTTCCGGGTGGATGCCGCTTCTGCTGTTTTCGGATTTTTCCTGATTATGAGAGCGGAGATCGCGGGTGATGATACGCTGCGTGCGGCGCGGGTTGTCCGGAATTTCCGGTGAGGCGACGGTGGGGTGTGGCCGGTCGGCTCTGAAGGGGGTGTTTCAGGTTGTGGTGTCCGCGGCGGGATTCGAACCCACGGCCCCAGGATTCATACCACTTCGGCTTTCGCCGCCGTCCCCCTGAGGAGACGTTTGTGGTCTGGACTGTCCCTTCACCATAGGCCTTGCGGCCGACAGGTGCTGCCCTTCCAGTCTCTACACCTTCCTCCCCTGCGGGAGGCTTGGCTCGGGATCGGCACGGCAGAGAATGCCGGAGCGTTCCCCGAATTTGAGCAGATTCACTGCGGAGTTTCCTGCCACAGTGCCCAATTCATTCAGGAATCCTGTGCTCTATCCTGCTGAGCTACGCGGACACACGGGCTCTGCTTATCCGGTCCCGGGCCGGACGGCAAGAGAGCAATGGTCAGACGAGGAGATTAAGCAGGGATCCGCGTCCGCGGTATCTTCCGCCTGCCAGTGTCATGGGGACGAGGCTCTGGCTGCCGGACGAGCCGGTGCTGCCTGCCGTGCTTTCTCCGCCGGCCTCTGTTTCGGCTGCGCGTTCGGGGTGGGGTTTTCTCCTGATGGTCCTGCCGGACGGGGAGGAGGGAACACGCGGGAGGCTGGATGGAATCATGGGGCTTGCACCGGTTTTTCGTAAGCAGCAGCTTTCTTCTGTAGCTCCGTAATTATGAAGAAAGCATTAACGCTACTCAGGAATGCCGGTCAGGAACACCGGTCGCCGGTCAGGCGGCCTGCTGTCCGGGTTTTCCCGGGCATTCCTCCCGCATGAGTCGTCCCAAGGCTGCGACGAGCGCGTCCATCATCTCGTCCGTGTGGCGTGGTCCGGGTGTGATTCTCAGCCGTTCCGTGCCGCGCGGGACTGTCGGGTAGTTGATCGGGGTGACGTAGATTCCGGCTTCGTCGAGCAGGCGGCGGCTGATGCGTGTACAGGCGGCGGCATTGCCGACCGGGACGGGGATGATGTGGCTTGGTGTTGCGATAAAGGGGATTCCGGCGGCGCGCAGGCGGGTGCGCAGGGCGCTGACGCGTTCGAACACGGCATCCCTGCGCCATCCCTGTTCCCTGACCATGCGTACGCTGGTGAGGGCGGCGGCGATGACCGGAGGGGGCAGGGAGGTTGTGAAGATGAAGCCGGAGGCGACCGAGCGCAGGTAGTCCGTGATTTCCGCGCTGGCGGTGATGTAGCCCCCGTGGGAGCCGAAGCTTTTGGCGAGAGTGCCTTCGATGATATCGACTTCTGCCGCGGCTTCGTCGCGTTCGGAGACGCCGCCGCCGTGTTCGCCGTACAGGCCGACGGCGTGGACTTCATCGAGATACGTCAGGGCGTTGTATTTCCGGGCCAGGGCGCAGGTGCCGCGGATATCGGAGATATCGCCGTCCATTGAATAGACGCTCTCGAACGCGATGAGTTTGGGGGCATCGGGCGGTGCGGCGGCGAGTTTTGCCTCGAGGTCCTTCAGATCATTATGTTCGAAGATGACGGTGGTGCTGCCTTTTGCGCCTTTGATTCCTGCGATCATGGAGGCGTGGTTCATGCGGTCTGAAAAGCAGATCCAGCCGGGCATGGAGGTCAGGATGGCCTGCAGCGTGGCGAGGTTTGACATATAGCCGGAGTTGAAGAGCAGTCCGGCTTCCTTGCCGTGCAGTTCCGCGAGTTCGCGTTCCAGCCGGGCGTGCATCGGGTGTGTTCCGGCGACGTTGCGGGTGCCTCCGGCGCCTGTGCCGAATTCGCGGATGGCGCTGATTGCGGCTTCGCAGACTTCGGGTTCCACGCCCATGCCGAGATAGTCGTTTGTGGACCAGACGACGACGTCGCGGGGCGGGAGCGGGGCGGGAAGTTCCTCTTCGTAGACCGGGAAGCGTTCCGCGTCGCGTGCGAGCGGTGTGAAGCTGCGGTACCGGCCTTCGGCCCGGATATCGCGGAGCGCCGTTTCACAATGATCGTAAAACGGATGTCTGGCGTTGCGGATGCTCACGCCTGCGTCCCCCTGTACTGATCTGCCGTCATGGCGTACGATGTCCGTGCTGCCGGAGGCTGACCGGGAAAAGGCGACGGGCGCGGATTCCGGGCCGGTCCCGGTGAGATGTTCCGGAGGTCGTGCCTCGGGATATGTTCAGCGAATATAGACGCGGATCACGGGCTTTGCCAGTCCCGGAACGGGCATGGCGGCCATCTCGACCTGTGCGGGGTTCGCACCGGCGCTGATGATCGTGGCGGCGACCGGCTGTCCGTCCGAGGCTGTGATGCGGCTGAGTGTTCTTGCGTCTTCCGTTGCGTCCGCGCCGGAGGGGGCTGTGATCTGCACTGTGAACAGGACGTCGGGCTTGCGGGCCAGGGCGCGTTTTGTCAGGGTTCTGAGGGTGTTTTCCCACTCTTCCTGCGGTGTTCCGGCCTCGACTTCGATCAGCGGGGGAGTGGCGGGGCGTCCGGGTTTTGCGGGGGGGATATAGGGGACCGGGGGGCGGCTGGCCTTCGGGTTGAAGGTCCGCTGGTCCACCAGGTCGCAGCAGGTCATGCCGAGCAGTCCGGACAGCATTGCGCCTTTCACGAGCGTTCCGGCCAGGATGTGCGCGGCGCGGCGCGGGGACGGACGGACGGGGGAGAGATCGGGCATGATTTTCGGACCACCACGGATTGCCGGAGGGACAGAGTGCGATTTGCCACTGCTGAGGGCGGGCGTCTATAGTCGGGCGGGAAAAACAGCGGGATGCGGCGCGGATGGATGACCGTCTGACAGGCTGTTCCGAGGCGGATCTGGCGACATGGCGGTTTGCCGATGCGGCGCGCCGGCTTGTTGCGGGGCGGAGTGCCGGTATGACTTCGGGCGCTGCTCCGGGTTCCGTTCTGCCTGAGGCTCTGGAGCCGCTGTGGCTTCCGGTTGCCGTGCTGTGGGAGCGGTTCCTGCGTTTTGATCCGGCGGCGCCGCTGTGGCCTGATCGTGACCGGTTTGCGGTTTCGTCCGTCCGGATGCGGCCTCTGCTCGGGGCGTTTCTGCGGCTGACCGGCAGCACGGCGGCGGCACCTGATCTGACGGTGACGGGGTATCCTGCGGCGGGTGTGTCTGTCGGTCTGGCGGGGCAGCCTGTTGCGATTGCGGCGGGTATGGCGCTTGCGGAGCAGACTCTGGAGAAGCGGTTCGGTCAGTCTCTGGTCAATCACAGGACCTGGCTTCTCAGCGGGCGGGCCGATCTGGAGACGGGTCTGGCGATGGAGGCGGCGATGCTGGCGGGGCAGTATCATCTGCATCGTCTGTGCGTCATGACGGATATTCCTCCCGGTTCCGTTTCTGATCCTGCGGCGGACATGACGCTGAACTGTTTTCAGGCGGCGGGGTGGTCTGTCCGGCGAATCCGTCCGGCGGGTGTGGCGGAGGTTGCGGCGGTTCTGGCCGCGACGCTGCGGAGCCGTCGGCCGGTTCTTCTGGCGTTTGAGGGGCGTTTTCCGGCGTATATTCCGCAGCCGCCGCAGGGGGAGACGTCCGGTGCGTGGGTTGCGGTGACGCGGCGGGGGACAACGTTGCGGCGTTCCTGGCTGAGACGTCTGACGCGGCATCGTCAGCGGGCGGTGTTCGAGAGGGCGACCGGCGGCGGGATTACGGATCGGTTTACGGAGGACTGGCGGCGGCTCTGGCGGGGTCTGCGCCGGCCGGAGGAGCTTAATTCCGACGGGTATCTTGCTCTGGAGTTTCTGGAGCGTCTTATTCCCGAGTCCGTTTTTCTGACGTCTGCGATGGATGCGGGGCATGCGGCGCTGCGGCCGCTTCCGGTGGCAGTGCGGGCGTGCGGGGCGCGGGAGGGGGCCATGGCCGGTTTTCTCAATGGCATGACCCTTCATGGCGGGGTGCGGGGGTTTGGTGTTGCGGCGCTGGGGTCTGCGGACCGTCTGCGTCCGGCCCTGCGTTTTGCGGCGATCACCCGCCAGCGCATTCTCTGTGTTCTGGCGGAAGGGGCGGCCGGTGCGGGCGGGGTGCTGTGGCAGCAGCCCGAGCAGCTTGCCGGTCTGCGGGCGATGAAGGATCTGGCGGTTTTCCGGCCTGGCAGCCGCAGGGAGGTTGTTGCGTGCTGGGAGGGGGCTCTGCGCTGGGAGCACGGGCCTGCCGTCATGATCATTTCTCCGTCCGTGTCGGGTGATCCGGATACGGAGGCCGGGCTGCAGGGCGGGCGGGGAGATCCGGGGCGGGGCGGTTATATTCTGCGTGAGGCTGAGGGCGGGCTTCTGAACCGGAGCGTCACGCTGCTGACATCGGGCGGTGAGGCGGGGCTGGCTCTGGAGACAGCGCGGCTTCTGGAGGCGCGCGGGGGCTGTCGTGTGGCTGTGGTGTCTCTGCCCTGCTGGGAGATTTTTGCGCTGCAGGACCGGGATTATCGTGACGGCGTTCTGGGTGTGGCGCCGCGTGCGGCTCTGGAGGCGGCGTCAGGGTTTGGCTGGGAGCGCTGGACCGGGGGGGACGGTCTGTTCATCGGTCCGGAGGAGAATCCCCGGGCTGAGCTGAATCCTGAGAGTGTGCTGCCTGATCTGTCTGCGGAGCATTGTGCGGGGCGGATCGCGCATTTCCTCCGTCTTCCGTCACGCGGGAGGAGAGGGGCTGAGGGCGGCTGAGGCTTTCCGGTGTGTGTCGTCGGGCGGTGCTGTCTGACGGGCCGGGTCCGGGGGCGGTGGTCTGTGTTCAGGTGCTCTTTATGTTATGTGCGGGGAGATGAATCCGGGGAGGAAATCCGGGGGCGGAGTGCCGGTGCCGGAAAATTGAAATGACAAATGTCTCATCATAGGTCAGATCGGCAGGGCTTGGCGGGGTGAGACGGGTGATTTAGTACATGACCGGTCTGACATGACGTTCAGGCTGCCGCTTTGGGGCGGCAGGTGCTGAGTGCGGAGGACTGTCTTTAGCGGGATACAGTATCTTGTCAGCCGGTGGCTGCCGGCGTAGCTGGGACCCGTCTGACCATTAAGCCGATCTGACCCTATCCGGTTTGCAGGGCCGCGTTTCAGGCCCGGACACTTCAATGACGTTGGGAATGCCATGAACACCTACTCAGATTATCTGGCCGAAATCAAGGACAGAAAAAATCAGGGGCTTTCGCCCAAGCCGATTGATGATGGCGGGCTTGTTCGTGACATTATCGCGCTGATTGAGGATGCCGGTAACGAGCAGCGTGCCGAGGCTCTGAAGTTCTTTATTTACAACACGCTGCCCGGCACGACGAGCGCTGCGGGCGTCAAGGCGGATTTCCTCAAGAAGATCGTCCTGGGTGAGACGGTTGTTCCCGAGATCACGCCGGCCTTTGCCCTTGAGCTGCTGTCCCACATGAAGGGCGGTCCTTCGGTCCGGGTGCTTCTGGATATCGCGCTTGGTGATGCCGGTCCGGTTGCCGTTCAGGCGGGCGAGGTGCTCAAGACCCAGGTGTTCCTCTATGACGCCGACATGTTCCGCCTGCGCGACGCCTACAAGGCGGGCAATGCGGTCGCGAAGGACGTGCTCGAGAGCTATGCGAAGGCTGAGTTCTTCACCAAGCTTCCGGAGGTTGAGGACGAGATCAGCGTCGTGACCTTCATTGCGGCTGAGGGTGATATCTCGACCGATCTTCTGTCTCCGGGCAACCAGGCGCATTCGCGTTCGGATCGTGAGCTGCATGGCCAGTGCATGATCTCTCCGGAGGCGCAGCAGGAAATCGTTGCCCTGCAGAAGCAGCACCCTGACGCGCGGGTGATGATGATTGCCGAGAAGGGCACGATGGGTGTCGGTTCTTCCCGTATGTCGGGTGTGAACAACGTGGCGCTCTGGACCGGCAAGCGGGCCAGCCCTTATGTTCCTTTCGTCAACTATGCTCCGATCGTTGCGGGCACGAACGGCATTTCTCCGATTTTCGCCACGACTGTCGATGTGACGGGCGGTATTGGCATCAATCTGAAGAACTGGGTCCGGAAGACCGGTGCGGATGGCAAGCCGGTTCTGGATGCGGACGGCAATCCGGTTCTGGAGCAGAAATACTCTGTCGCGACCGGCACCGTTCTGAAGATCGATGTGAAGAACAAGAAGCTTCGTGATGCGAACGGCAATGAGCTGGCTGATATTTCCGCCTCGTTCACGCCGCAGAAGCTGGAGTTCATGAAGGCGGGCAGCTCCTACGCCATTGTCTTTGGCAAGAAGCTCCAGACGTTTGCTGCCGAGACGCTGGGCGTCAAGGCTCCGCTGGTTTTCGCGCCGAACAAGGAGATCACGGTTGACGGCCAGGGTCTGACGGCTGTTGAGAAGATCTTCAACCGCAATGCTGTCGGTGTCACGCCGGGCAAGGTTCTGCATGCGGGGTCTGATGTCCGCGTGAAGGTGAACATTGTCGGTTCCCAGGATACGACCGGTCTGATGACGGCGCAGGAGCTTGAGGCGATGGCGGCGACCGTCATTTCGCCCCTCGTGGACGGTGCCTATCAGTCCGGCTGTCATACCGCGTCCGTGTGGGACAAGAAGGCGCAGGCGAACATTCCGAAGCTCATGAAGTTCATGAACGCCTTCGGTCTGATCACGGCGCGTGATCCCAAGGGCGTCTATCCCCCGATGACGGACGTGATTCACAAGGTGCTCAATGACCTTACCGTGGATGATCAGGCGATCATCATCGGCGGTGACAGTCATACCCGTATGTCCAAGGGTGTGGCTTTCGGGGCTGACTCCGGCACGGTGGCTCTGGCTCTAGCTACGGGTGAGGCGACGATGCCGATCCCGCAGTCGGTCAAGGTGACGTTCAAGGGTAAGATGCAGCCGCATATGGACTTCCGCGACGTGGTTCATGCGACGCAGGCCCAGATGCTCCGTCAGTGTGGTGACAACGTCTTCCAGGGGCGCATCATCGAGGTGCATATCGGCACGCTTCTTGCTGATCAGGCCTTCACCTTTACCGACTGGACGGCTGAGATGAAGGCCAAGGCGGCGATCTGCATCTCTCAGGATGAGCCGCTGATTGAGTCTCTGGAAATTGCCAAGTCGCGTATCCAGATCATGATCGACAAGGGCATGGACAATGAGGCTCAGACGCTGAAGGGTCTGATTGCCAAGGCTGACAAGCGCATTGCCGAGATCCGTTCGGGCGAGAAGCCTGCGCTGGCTCCGGATGACAATGCGAAGTATTTTGCCGAGGTTGTGGTTGATCTCGATCTGATCGACGAGCCGATGATTGCCGATCCGGATGTGAACAATCCTGACGTGTCCAAGCGTTATACCCATGACACGATCCGCCCGGTTTCCTATTACGGCGGTAACAAGAAGGTTGATCTCGGATTTGTGGGCTCCTGCATGGTGCATAAGGGCGACATGAAGATCGTGGCCCAGATGCTCAAGAACCTTGAGAAGTCTCAGGGGAAGGTGGAGTTCAAGGCGCCGCTGGTGGTTGCAGCGCCGACCTACAACATCATTGATGAGCTCAAGACCGAAGGCGACTGGGAAGTTCTGGAGCGTTATTCCGGGTTCGAGTTCAACGACCTTCACCCGAAGGACAAGGCGCGGACCGAGTACGAGAACATCCTTTATCTGGAGCGTCCGGGCTGCAACCTGTGCATGGGCAACCAGGAGAAGGCGGAGAAGGGTGACACCGTTCTGGCGACCTCGACCCGTCTGTTCCAGGGTCGTGTTGTTGAGGACTCCAAGGATAAGAAGGGTGAGTCGCTTCTGGCCTCAACGCCGGTTGTGGTGCTCTCTGCGATCCTTGGCCGTATGCCGAGCAATGACGAGTATAAGGCTGCTGTCGAGGGTATCGATCTGACCACGTTCGCTCCTCCGGCGACGAAGCCGCTGGACTCCCGCTCCGTTCATTACTGAGGGGTGTGAGGGTGTTTTCGGGCGTGAGTAACGCCTGAAAACACTGCTTTCTGCTGAGGTTTTTAGCCGCCCTGTGTCTCTTCTGACGGGAGGAGATGCGGGGCGGTTTTTTTTGTGGCAGATCTGCGGGCGCTGCGTCCGGGGCCTGTGATGTCCGGCGCAGGGCGGAAATCCGGAATCGTGCAGGTGTTTATCGATTATATGAAAGAGATTATGGGTCTGACCTCTTTCCGTGGTGCGTGATGAGCCGGAGGCGGGTCCGGCTCATCTGATGTTTCCGGTCCGGTTTTACGGCACGAATTTTACGCAGAGCTTGTTTCCTGAAGGATCGCGCAGATAGGCGAGATACATGTCGCCCATCGGCGTGTGGCGGAGGCCGGGCGGGTTTTCACACGTGGTGCCGCCATGGGCGAGACCGGCCTCGTGCCATGCACTGACTTCGGCGGCATCGGCGGCGTGGAAGCCGATCGTGCCTCCGTTGGCGCCTGTTGCGGCTCTGCCGTCCAGCGGGCGTGTGATGACCAGGACGTCGTTTCCGTCCACGTAGCGAATCCGCCCTCTGGAATCGATGGTTCCTTCCGGGAGACCGAGGACCCCGAAAGTGGCGTCATAGAATGCTTTTGCGGCGTCGATATCATTGGCACCGATGACGATATGGCTGAACAAACCGCTTTCTCCTGACTGTCTGTGCGGCCCGGAAACGGGCCGGGAGAAGGGGACGCCCCGCTGCTGCGGAAGTAAAGAGAAAAGGCATGCACAGGGGTGTCAGACAGGCTGACTTTCCCCTGATTATCGCGTATGTGTCGGCACATGACCGACACGCCCCTCAGCCAGATCCGTAATTTCTCGATCATCGCGCATATTGATCATGGAAAATCCACGCTTGCCGACCGTCTGATCCAGGCGTGCGGTGCCCTGACCGCCCGTGAGATGACGAATCAGGTGCTCGACAACATGGAGCTTGAGCGTGAGCGCGGCATCACGATCAAGGCGCAGACCGTCAGGCTGACTTACCCGGCGAAAGACGGCAAGACCTATGTCCTCAATCTGATGGACACGCCGGGCCATGTGGATTTTGCCTATGAGGTCAGCCGTTCCTTGGCGGCCTGTGAGGGATCGCTGCTGGTCGTGGATGCCTCTCAGGGTGTGGAGGCGCAGACGCTGGCCAATGTCTATCAGGCGATTGAGGCTAACCATGAGATCGTGCCGGTTCTGAACAAGGTTGATCTTCCTGCGGCCGAGCCGGAGCGCGTGAAGGAGCAGATCGAGGAGGTGATCGGTATTCCGGCGGATGATGCGGTGCAGATTTCCGCCAAGACCGGTCTGAATATCGAGGGTGTGCTGGAGGCTATCGTCACGCGTCTGCCGCCGCCGCAGGGAGATTCGGAGACGCCGCTGCGCGCGATGCTGGTGGACAGCTGGTATGATGCCTATCTGGGCGTCATCATTCTCGTGCGCGTCAAGGAAGGTCGTCTGAAGAAGGGCATGAAGATCCGCATGATGTCGTCAGGTGCGGTCTATCAGCTTGATCAGGTGGGCGTGTTTGCCCCGCGTATGGTGCCTGTGGATGAGCTGGGTCCGGGCGAGATGGGCTATATCAATGCGGCCATCAAGACCGTTGCGGACTGTAATGTCGGTGATACCATCACGGATGACCGCCGTCCTGCCGCGGAGCCTCTGGCCGGCTTCAAGCCGTCGATTCCGGTTGTCTGGTGCGGGCTTTTCCCGATCAACGCGGATGATTTCGAGAAGCTGCGTGACAGTCTTTCCAAGCTGCGCCTGAACGATGCGTCGTTCCATTACGAGGCGGAGACCTCCGCCGCGCTCGGCTTCGGATTTCGCTGCGGGTTCCTCGGGCTGCTGCATCTGGAGATCATTCAGGAGCGGCTGTCGCGTGAGTTCGATCTGGATCTGATCGCGACGGCGCCGTCCGTGGTCTATCACATCCGCCGCACGAGCGGGGAGACGGAGGAGCTGCATAATCCTGCGGACATGCCGGACCCGTCTCTGATCGAGAGTATCGAGGAGCCGTGGATCAAGGCGACCATCATGGTTCCCGATGAGTATCTCGGTTCGGTGCTGACGCTCTGCACGGAGCGGCGCGGCGTTCAGGAGGACCTGACCTATGTCGGGAACCGGGCCATGGCTGTCTATCGTCTGCCTCTGAACGAGGTCGTGTTTGATTTCTATGACCGTCTGAAATCCCTGACGCGCGGCTATGCGAGTTTTGATTATCAGATGGACGGCTATCAGGAGAGCGATCTCGTCCGTATTTCCATTCTGGTCAATCAGGAGCCGGTTGATGCGCTGTCCTTTATCGCGCATCGCTCGGCGGCGGAGACGCGGGGGCGGGCGATCTGTGCCAGGCTGAAGGATCTGATCCCCCGCCAGCTTTTCAAGATCGCCATTCAGGCCGCCATCGGCAGCCGGATCATCGCGCGTGAGACCATCGGGGCACTGTCCAAGGACGTGACGGCCAAGTGTTATGGCGGTGATATCAGCCGTAAGCGCAAGCTTCTGGAGAAGCAGAAGGAAGGCAAGAAGCGCATGCGGCAGTTCGGCAAGGTCGAGATCCCGCAGAGCGCCTTCCTTACCGCCCTGAAGATGGATGGCTGAGGGCGTGTCGTCATTCAATTCGGGTGATGTCGGTGGCGAATTGTAGTACTGCGAGGAATGTTGATTTCAGCTTGTCGGATTATGTTGTAATGCCTTTGAACTACTTCAGTTCAGGCGAAGAGTGGTCCCCATGCCCTTTGAGGCGAAATCGAAGGGCATTCTCTAGCTAGGTTCTGTTGACAAAAGACGGTAGCCACAATTTTACGGCTGCGAGGTTAAGAAAGGCGAGAAACGATATTCTTG
>NZ_JAJJND010000006.1 GCF_029759835.1 Acetobacter sp. AN02 | reverse complement strand
ATCGCGCCATGGACTGCCCGTACGCGCGATCCACAACACCGCTTCCACAAACAGCCGATTATTCCGCCCACTGCGACTTGGGTCGCTCGACTTGCCTAGGCAGTGAGGTTCAATCAACGCCCAATGGGCGTCAGTCAGCACAAAACGTTCCATCCAAAGCTTGAATCACATCTCAAGCTACGAGTGAATCCCCACAGACCTTATTGCGGTTCACAAAAATAATGCCACCCGGCACGCGGCAATCTTCAGCACGAGGTCTGCAGCGGCTCACGGAAAAACGGCCGCAGACGCACCCTCTGTTCATCCGTCAGTCAGGACAGATCGCTTATCTTCAGTCTCCCCCTCATATCCTGAATCAAAATTCCCTGCAAAAATCAATAAGGCCCGAGCTTGGCCTTCATTACTGATGGCGCAGCGTCACAACCAGAACATCCCGCCAGGCGGGGCGTTCCGGATCCACCGGATAAACCGGGGTGACGCCATGAAAAACCTTGTGGTCATCAACAAAGGCTGCGTCCATCGGCTGCTCCAGAGTAAACACACCAAGGGGCTGCCTGTGCAGATCGTAAATCGTCGTATCACCGCTGGCGATATTTTCCCGCCGGATCATCAGGACCAGCACCCAGTCCACACCATCTTGATGAAGGCCTTCCGGAGTAGGGTGGCCTGACCCGTTTTCCGATGCCTCAATCCTGAACTGATGTATCTCTGTATGCCATGTCTCCGGCTGGAGAGAGGGCGGAGACATATCTCGCGTAAAATGCTGCATCAGGCGCAATATAGCCTGCATGGCAGGATGATCGCCGACGTTATCGGCCACAGGCTCAAACCAGCGTTCTATCCCGCCGTTCAGTGTGTTGTAATCACGACTCTGATAATGAGGCTGATGCCGTTTGCGCTCAGTTTTTTCATGATCGAGAGCAAAAGTGGCATAGCGCCGCCGCCGGTATCTGCCCCCGTCAGCCATGTAGAGATCCGGTCCGAGATCATCCCATGAGGCAGCAAAAGACTCCCAGTCGGTCATGCCGTAGGCAGAGAGAAGCTCCCGCATCGCGGCTCCGGGAAGGAAGGCAAAGCCGTGCTCTCTTGTGGTCTCTGCAATGCGCGAGAGGCTGCTGTCAGACTGCATCCGGTTTCGTACCTTCAGGAGCGGGTGGCGGCGATCCCGGAATACGACCGGTCATGGCCAGATTGAGCGCGGTATTCGGGGCAGATGCGGTGAAAGAGGTCGGCGTATAATAACTTACACCGGCTTCCACCATGCGGTTGCCCAGCCGCTTATAGAATTCACGCCAGACCTTCCACTTCATCATGGGGCCCGTACGGATTGTCCCGAAGACGACAGCACCGTTTCCGTCGGCAAGGTTGACCCCAAGATCATTATAGCCCGAGAGAATAATGCTCCGGAACCCGTCCTCCTGACGCATCTCCTCCACAACATCTCTCATGATTCCCGCGACACGCCCGTAATCCTCGCCCAGATCAACCGTCTGACTGACGATGATCTGGTTAAAATCACGCGCCGTATTGGCAATCGTGGAGACGGAGGAAAACGGAATAACGTGGAGATCCCCGTCAAACGAACGGATCTTTACGGCCCGGATCGAAAGATTTTCCACATTGCCGGACACGTTCCCGACCGTCACCCAGTCACCGACCTGGATCGCATCTTCCACCAGCATGAAGAAGCCGGTGATGAAATCCTTCACCAGACTCTGGGAGCCGAAAGCAATGGCCGCGCCCATAATCCCGGCACCGGTCAGCAGCGGTGCGATATTGATGCCGATCTGGGACAGCGACGTGACCAGAACGATGATGATGATCACCGTCAGCAGCATGGTGCGGATGATCGGCATCACGGTCCGCAGACGTGTTGCACGAGAGGCCAGAGAGGCATCGTTATAGCGCTCAAGCTGCCGGTTCAGGGCTGCATTGATAACCTCCCAGATCATGGCCGCGACAGAGGCCGCAATCACGAGTGTCATGGCGGAATTCAGCAGCCGGCTGCCAAGTGTGGAGGCCGTGAAGAAGTACCAGCTCCGGATGCCCCAGGATTCCGTCACGGCAACCACCGTGACGAACATGATCAGTGCCGTCATCACGCCGCGAACGAACGGATAATAACGATCAGCCCGTTTCTGCATATCCGGATGTTCGCGGATCATTTCCGGAGAAATCCGGAAAAGACGATCCTGCAGACCATAAAGCAGAACCGACACCAGCCTGCTGACCGCGATGATCGCGACGGTCATGCCGACGGCCTGGAGTATCCAGGTGTATCCGCCACGCAGTCTGGCAGCCCAGACAAGCCAGAGAGCGCCATCCAGGAAAAGGGTAGGGATCCACCAGAAACTCGCAAGAGTGGACAGAGCCGCGCCGAAAGCCGTTTTCCGCGTCTCTCCGGACGGCTGAAGCGTGCGCGTGACGATCTTGCGGACGCGCCATATGAACGCGGCGATGATCAGGTGCTCAGCCAGAACGACAGCCCGGATCATGGCCTGAGTCCCCTGTTCCGACAGGTTGAACTCTCCGCCAAGCTTCGAGAGACAGACGACAATGGACGGCGCGGCAACCAGCAGCATCCACCACCGCACAAGCAGCCGCGCAGTTTCGTCAGAAGCCGGTGTCAGGCGGATTTCGGGAGATTTGGGAGCGAGAGCCGTCTCGACCAGCAGGAAAAACCCGCGGGCAATGACATAGGCATTGGTCAGGGTGAAAACGACGGAAGCGGCAAGGACCGTATCGGTCATGAAACTGCCGCCCGCGTATCCGATACACAGGAAAACCGCCACCGGCACGAGCTTGAGCAGGAGGTGCAGGACGACATAGGGCACGCGGGCGAGAAACTTCAGGGTCTCACGCTGCCGCCGCTCATCATCGGCGCGTGTTCCTGCCCCGGGCAGCGCGGCAGCATCGTCCGGAGCCGGATCTGCCGGATCGGTATCGACAGCACCGGTCCGGCGATCCGTTTCATGAGACCGCGCCCGCGCGGTGACGGCATTCAGGCGGCCCCTGAGCAGAATGGACGTCCCGCGCTCTGCCGCAAGCGCGGTCAGGAGGATAATCAGGGCGCGCGAGAAGATATTCAGGAACTCATCACGCCGGTCAGGATTGCTGAATTCCGTTCTCGCCCAGACGGCAACAGATTTCAGATTGATAAAAAGTCCTGCAAAATTATGTGCATAACCATTCAGGCTGTGGCCGATACTGCCGAAATCAGTGGCAATATCATGATCAATCGCGCTGTCGACAGATTTCGCGGTGGTGCCGGACGCAGGCTTCTGCTGGGCTGACAGCCCCCGGGCCATCAGCGAAAGCGTCTGTGTAAACTGTTCGCGCTGCCTGGGATCATTCAGAACGCCCAGCAGCTTTCGCGCATCTTCCTGGCTGAGCGGGGGAGGGTTTGCCGCTGCCGGGGCCGCGGACTGCGCCAGGGACGAGTGCAGCGGTGCGGCTGCTGCCCCGCAGAAAACGAGAAGAAAAAGGAAAAAACGAAAGATCTGTCCCGCAGGAGTCATCCGGTTTCCGGCAGAGCGACGGCAGCGAGACGGGATCATTCAGTATTCCTTCCCGGTTGAATACAGACAGGGAAGGCTTATCAGAACAGCCAGCGAGGGGAAACGCAGAGCCGGTCTGCTTCAGCTGCGGTATGATCCGTTGATGTCGATGTAGCCATGCGTCAGATCGCAGGTCCACAGCCTGGCACGGCCTTCTCCCAGGCCGATATCGACGCTGACGGAGATATCGCTGCCCTTCATATGCTCAACGACAGGTGTCTCGTCATACCCTTCGACAACAGCACCGTCACGGGCAATGGTCACGCCGCCGATGGATACGGACAGCCGGTCCCGATCTGCAGGCTCACCAGCCTTGCCAACCGCCATCACAACCCGCCCCCAGTTGGCATCTCCTCCGGCAATAGCGGTTTTCACCAGCGGGGAATCAGCGATGGAGCGTGCGATCTTCCGCGCGGATGCATCAGAGACAGCCCCTTCGACCGTTACCTCGATCTGATGTGTCGCGCCCTCTCCGTCGCGGACGACCATAAGGGCCAGTTCAAGCAGAACCTCATTCAGTGCCGTGCGGAAAGCGGAAAGCTGCGGGTCAGACGCTTCTTTAACCACGGGATTTCCCGCTTTTCCCGTGGCGAAAAGCAGAACCATATCCGAGGTTGAGGTGTCTGAGTCGACCGTGATGGAATTAAAGCTGCCCGTCACTCCCTCACTCAGAAGAGACTGCAGGACAGGAGCGGGCAGGGCGGCATCCGTTGCGACATAGGACAGCATGGTCGCCATATCCGGAGCGATCATGCCGCTGCCCTTGGCAATCCCCTGAATGATGACCGGCACATCCCCGATCGTGGTTCTGCGAACCGCGGCCTTGGGGAATGTGTCCGTCGTCATGATACCGCGAGCAGCAGATTCCCACCCGTCTTCGGAGAGGCTGGCATAAAGCTCCGGCAGCGCGGAAGTGATCCGCCCGGAAGGCAGAACCTCTCCGATCACACCTGTGGAGGCCAGATAAACCTCATCAGGCCCGCATCCAATGAGACGGGCGGCTTCCTGTGCCGTCTTATCGCAGGTTTCTCTGCCGGCCCTGCCGGTAAAGACGTTCGCATTGCCGGCATTGACGACAAGGGCACGGGCTCTGCCCGCCGGAAGGATATCTCTGCACCATTCCACCGGAGCACCGGGACACAGGGTCCGGGTGAAGACACCCGCAACTGTCGTGCCTTCGTCAAACGTCATCATGACGAGGTCCGTGCGTCCCTTATATCGGATACCCGCGGCAACAGCACCCAGACAGATACCCGCAACAACGCCGAGGGAGGGAAGGGGCCGGGCAAGGGGAGAAACGGGAACGGGAGGCATCAGAACATATCCGCCAGATGATCAGGGAAGCAGATGATCAGAAAAAAACGGCCGGGACACAGAGATATCTGCAGTCCCGGCCGGTATCGGAGCAGAAGCCGATCAGGGCTTTGCCGGAGCCGCTGCCGGGGTCTCCGGAGCATCCGGAAGCGGCTTGCCGGTCGTCGGATCGTAACGCACGATCTTGACGGCTTTCTCAGCCTTCGCGACGGCGTCGCTGATACCCTTCTGGAGGATATCCTGGCGGATCTTGTCCTTCACCTCATCCAGCTTCGGAACAGGCGCCGTGCGGGTCTCAAGAACCTGGATGACGTGCCAGCCATACTGGGTCTTGACCGGCGTCTGGCTGTAGGTGTTCGGCTTCATCGCGAAAGCCGCATCGGAGAAGGCCGGGATCATGTCGCCCTTCTTGAACCAGCCCAGATCGCCGCCGTTCTGCTTCGCGCTGCCGGTATCGGTGGAAAGCTTCTCTGCCAGCGTGCCGAAATTCGCACCGCCCTTGAGCTTGGCGATGATGTCTTTCGCCTCAGCCTCGGTCTTCACCAGAATATGACGGGCATGAACTTCCTCTTCCGGCTTCTTGGAAGCGTAGTTCTTGTCATAATAGGCCTTGATGGCGTCATCAGTCAGCAGCGGCTTGACCTGATCGGACAGCCAGGCGCTCTGGAGCGCGTTGTCCGCGGCATGCTGCATCGCTTCCTGAACCTCAGGCTTGTCCTGAAGCTTCTCCTGATGCGCAAGAATCTGGATCGCCTTCTGATCCACCATCTGCTTGACAAGCATCGGCAGGATCATTTTTTCCGGCAGCTGACGAAGCTGCGGCGGGACGTTCGCTGCGGCCTTCTGCACGTCCGCGACCGTGATTTTCTGGCCGTTCACCGTCGCGATCGTCGCGTTCGGATCAATCGGCGCCTCCTGAGCGGGCGTCGCGGCGGCTGCCGGTTTCGCCGCAGCAGGAGCGTCCGCGGCAAAGGCGGCAACCGGCGTCAGGGAGGAGGAGAGCAGAGCTCCGAGGGACAGGAGAGAAGCTACCCGTGCAAAGACCATAAGAATAAAGATCCTGAATATCGAAAAGCGCGGACATCATGGCTGAGGTGTCTGCCGCCCGCAAGAGCGCGACGATATGATTTTCCGAACTGTAATCAGGCCGCCATCGCCGGTTCAGAAGCGAAGAAAAACAGCCGTCAAGGCCTGTTCAGGTTGACCCGAAACGGGGGCGGGCCTATCTCATGGCCGCGTGGAGATTTTGTCTCCGCATGTGTTTTTGTCTGTATTCCCCGGCTTCCCCCTGCGGGGAAATCTGTCGGGCGGGGGTATTCCCCGATACTCCGGAAGGTTTCAATGCTCGCCTCGCTGGTCCGCGCTTTATTCGGCACTTCAAATGATCGCGCGCTGAAGACATTCCGGCGACGGGTGGCAGACGTCAACGCGCTGGAAGCTTCCGTCACGGGGCTGAGCGATGAGGAACTGAAGGCAAAGACCGGAGAGTTCCGGGAGCGTCTGGCGAAGGGAGAGACGCAGGAAGCCCTGCTGCCCGAGGCGTTCGCGGTCTGTCGTGAGGCATCGAAGCGTGTCCTCGGCATGCGACACTTCGACGTGCAGCTGATCGGCGGCATGGTGCTCCAGAGCGGCAAGATCGCGGAGATGCGGACGGGCGAAGGCAAGACCCTGGTTGCCACGCTTGCGGTTTATCTCAGTGCCCTGACCGGGAAAGGCGTGCACGTCGTGACGGTCAACGACTATCTCGCCCGGCGTGACGCGGATGAGATGGGCAGGCTCTATTCCTTCCTTGGCCTGACCACCGGCGTGATCATCCCTAACATGCCGGACGACGCACGCCGCGAAGCCTATGCTGCCGACATCACATACGGCACGAATAACGAATTCGGCTTCGACTATCTCCGCGACAACATGAAGTTCCGCCTGGAGGACATGGTCCAGAGACCATTCCACCACGCGATCGTGGACGAGGTTGACTCCATCCTGATCGATGAAGCCCGCACGCCTCTGATCATTTCCGGTCCCGCGGAAGACAGTTCGGATCTCTACCGCGCGGTGGACGCCGTCGTGCGTGAACTGGTGAAGGATCCGGCAACCTACGACAAGGACGAGAAATTCCGTTCGGTCATCCTGACGGAGTCCGGAAGCGACCGTGTGGAGGAAATGCTGGCCACGGCAGGCATCCTCGCCGAAGGCGGACTGTATGACGCGCATAACGTCTCGGTCGTGCATCACGTCCAGCAGTCCCTGCGGGCCCATACGCTCTTCTCGCGTGACGTGGACTACATCGTCCGCGACGGCAAGGTGATCATCATCGACGAGTTCACCGGACGTATGATGGACGGACGGCGCTACTCAGACGGCCTGCATCAGGCGCTTGAGGCCAAGGAGCACGTGGAGGTCCAGCAGGAAAACCAGACCCTCGCCTCCATCACCTTCCAGAATTTCTTCCGCCTCTATCCCAGACTGTCCGGCATGACCGGAACTGCAATGACGGAAGCGGACGAGTTTGCGGAAATCTATAAGCTCGACGTGGTGGAAATCCCCACCAACCTGCCCGTTGCACGTAAGGACGGGGATGACGAGATCTATCTCACGGAAGCAGATAAATTTGCCGCCGTCATCAGGCTGATCAAGGAAGTTCACCCCTCAGGACAGCCCATTCTGGTCGGCACGACTTCCGTCGAGAAGAGCGAGGTTCTGTCTCAGCATCTGCGTGAGGCCGGCGTTCCGCACAGCGTTCTCAACGCACGCTTCCACGAGATGGAGGCCTCCATCGTAGCCCAGGCGGGTGCCCCCGGCGCGATCACGATCGCCACGAACATGGCCGGGCGCGGCACCGACATCAAGCTCGGCGGCAACATCGAGATGCGGATTGCCCAGGAGCTGGGCCATATTGAGGATCCGACGGAGCGCGAGGCGGCAGAGAATGCCATCCGCGAGGAGGTCGAGCGTAATCGCGAGATCGTCCGCAGCGCCGGCGGGCTGTACGTCATTGGAACGGAGCGGCATGAAAGCCGCCGCATCGATAACCAGCTCCGTGGCCGCGCCGGGCGTCAGGGTGATCCGGGTAACTCCAGCTTCTTCGTCTCTCTTGAGGACGATCTCATGCGGATCTTCGGGTCCGAGCGTATGAGCACGATGCTCCAGAAAATGGGCATGAAGGAAGGGGAGGCGATCATCCACCCCTGGCTGAACAAGGCTCTGGAACGCGCACAGAAAAAGGTCGAGGCCCGCAACTTCGACATGCGTAAGAATACGCTGAAATACGATGACGTGATGAACGATCAGCGTAAGGAAGTGTATGCGCAGCGCCGCGAATATATGCTTGAGGAAGATGTCTCTTCTCTCCTTGCCGAGATGCATGAAAGCCTCATTCAGGATCTGACAGCGTCCCGTATCCCGGAAAAATCCTTTGCCGAGCAGTGGCAAAGCACTGAACTCAGGGAAGATATTGAGCGGATTTTCGGTCTGACCCTTCCGGTGGAGGAATGGGCGCGTGAAGATGGTATGGATCGGGAGCAGGTCGCCTCTCGCATCATGACGGCCGCTTCCGAGGCCCAGGCTGTCAAGGCAGCCAATTTCGGCCCGGATCTGATGCGGTATATCGAGAAGCAGATCCTTCTGACGACATTTGACTCCGTCTGGAAAGAGCATCTCCATCACCTGGATCAGCTCCGCCAGGGGATCGGCCTGCGCGCATATGGTCAGAAAGATCCTCTGAACGAATACAAGCACGAGGCTTTCAAGCTCTTCACCTACATGCTTGACGAGCTGCGTGAGCGCGTTGTCACGCTGATGGCTCGTGTCGAGGTTGCGCCGCCTCTGGAAATGACAGACCCGCTTGCCGGAACGCACGAAATCCACGCGGATCTTTATGAATCGGGCCCTGAATCTCTCTCGGGCGTGGTTGCGGCAGGAGAAGGCGGCCCCGGCACAGGGGAAAGCATGCTGCCGATCGGAGCCGGTGCGATCGTGACGGATGATCCGTCCAGCTGGGGTGAAACGCCCCGCAACGCACTTTGCCCCTGCGAATCGGGCAGAAAATACAAACACTGTCATGGTCGCGTGCCCTGAGCGGGTCGGCCTGACAGGTTTCTGAAAAGAAGACAGAAGTAACCGGAGGCGAAATGGCTGGTCATTCGCAATTCAAGAATATCATGCACCGCAAGGGCGCACAGGACGCCCGCCGTGCAAAACAGTTCGCCAAGGTAATCCGGGAAATCACGGTGGCTGCCCGTTCCGGTATGCCGGACCCCGCTTCCAACCCGCGTCTTCGCGCCGCGATTTCCGCTGCGCGTGAAGTCAATATGCCCAAGGATACGGTCGAGCGGGCTATCAAGAAAGCCACCGGAGCCGGCGGCGGAGAGGACTACGTGGAGGTCCGCTATGAAGGCTACGGTCCTTCAGGCGTGGCGGTGATCGTTGAGGCGCTGACCGACAACCGCAATCGCACGGCTTCCGACGTGCGTGCGGCTTTCTCGAAATACGGCGGCTCTCTGGGAGAAACGAATTCGGTCTCCTTCATGTTCCAGCGTCTTGGCGTCGTGACATATGCTGCGGCAGCCGCATCGGAAGACGACATGCTTGAGGCCGCGATTGAAGCCGGAGCCGAGAACGTCGCATCCACGGCCGACATGCACGAAATCACGTGTCAGGTGGAATCCTTCTTCGCCGTCAGGGATGCGCTGGAAAGCCGCTTCGGAGAGCCGGAAAGCGCAAAGCTGGACTGGCGTCCGGAGAACAGCGTCTCCCTGGACGAGGACTCTGCCCGCTCCGTGCTGAAACTGCTGGACGTCCTTGACGAAAATGACGATGTTCAGAATGTCTACGCCAATTTCGACCTTCCGGAAGATGTGGCGGAGAAGCTTTCGGCCTGACGAAAGCAGGTTCCGTATTCCTGCCCTGTGAAAGAGGCTGTTCCATGCGCGCGGTCAGGACGTTTCTGCCGGTCATAATGCTCGGACTTTCGGGATGTAATCCGCCGACACCGTTCACGCTTCTCGCGGGAACACAGGCAGAGTCAGCAACCGGCACTGTTCGGGCCCTTGCGTCTGTCGGAGGGCGGTCTGTCGTACTGACGAACGCTGTCCTGGTTAATCCTGACTGCTCCTCGGCCGGAACAGCGCATTTCACCATCACCCGCCAGCCGCAGCACGGAACTCTGAAGATCGAGAGCGGGGAATATTACCCCTCCTATCCGTCGTCCGATCCGAACAGATATGCCTGCAACGTGCGCAAGCATCCGGGTATCCTGGTCCGGTATATCCCGCAGCCGGGATATACGGGCGAGGATTTCACAGCCATTTCCGCGATCGCGCCGTCCGGAAATATGGCCACCGCAGATTACCGTATCAGCGTTACACCTTAATCGGGCAGACTCATCCGCACGGAAACCGGGCAGTGATCTGACAGCCGTGCGGTCTCCTCAGCAGACAGCCCGCGCATGGTCCTGACGCGCAGGCTGTCAGGTATCAGCCAGGAACGTGCCTGATTCCCCAGAAGGATCGAGTCGATAAAATACTCGCCTCCATGACACGGACTGGACCGCCCCGCAGTCGTCAGTGTGAGAGGCGAAATGCGGTCGAGCTGCTCGAAAAGCGGATCATGCGGTGCAAGACGCCGGTTGAAATCTCCGATAATGGCAAAAGGAACACCCTCATCCTGTCGCTGGAGCACCCAGTCCTGAAGCACACTGAACTGCTGCCTCAGCACCGGGCAGGAGTAGCGCTTTTCCCCCGGAGATCTTTCCCAGCAGCCGGTCTTGAGATGCACGACCAGAACTCTCAGAGAACTGCGACCGTTGCTGACGGTAACATCCAGTCCCCGGCGGAGGGCATGAGGTGCTGAAGGAGGATAGACGTTCAGTTCCGTCACATCCGGGTTGCGCGTCACGGACAGGCTTCGCTCCACCGCAATGCCCACACGCTGGACAATGTCATCATCGGTCATGAACACACGATAACGTGACAGAGAAAAAATCCGGGCAGCAAGCTCCGGACCGTCAACCTCCTGAAACCCGATCACGTCCGGTTTCAGCTTCTCCGCAAACAGCCCCAACGCTATAAAATCCGCATCAGTACGCGGGCGGACATTTTCAGGGAGACCAGAAGTGCGGCCGGTCACCCACTCCATATTCCAGGTGCTGAGCCTGATATCCCGGCACAGCGCCGGAAGAGGCAGAAGGCACGCGGACAGCAGCGTTATAAGAAGACTGCCGCCGCGTATCATACTGATCAGATCAGGTCGTGGGCACGCCTGCATCCAGCTGGCGGATCGCCTCATTAATGGAGATCGATTTCCGCGTTTTCTCATCCAGAACAAGAACCTCACCCGTGCCGATATCATAGAACCAGCCCTGGATGATCAGTTCCTCGCGCGCAAGTGCCGCAGCAACGGAAGGATGTGTTCTCAGATGGGCAATCTGCAGCAGGACGTTCTGCTCGGACATGCTCTGCACCGAAGGAGGTCCGCCATCCTCCGAGTTGAGCGCACCGGCAACAGCCCGTGCCGCCTCGGCATTTTTCAGCCATGTCCGCACCGTCGGCATCGCATCCAGCTTGGACGGGTCCGGGCTGCACAGGGCCGTCATCGCTCCGCAGTTGGAATGACCGCAGATGATGATATGAGAGACCTTGAGCGCCATGACCCCGTATTCGATCGCAGAGGAGACGCCGCCCAGGGCCTCACCATAGGCCGGAACAATGTTGCCGACATTCCTCACAATGAAAAGATTGCCAGGATCCTGCTGCGTGATCAGATCAGGAGTGACACGGCTGTCCGCACAGGCAATGAGCAACGTGTGCGGAGACTGTCCCTCAGCCAGGCGGCTGAAAAGTTCCTTCTTCTCAGGAAAGACCTCAGAGTTGAAATGTTCAACTCCGCGGAGCAGGGAGATAAGGCTTGAACGGGCGTCAGCTTTGGTCATCATGTACTCCGTGCGGGAAATCGCCTGTGCAGAACGTTAGCAGTAATGCACCAGAGGAAAAAGCAGGTGCAGGCAGACAGGTTTCCCTGTCGACATAAAACGTCACAGTGACAGCCGGCTTCTGAATTTTCCGGGAAGGTGCCGGTACGCTGAGCAGTCCCGGAAAGCAGTCAGTATCCGGCTGCGGTCCGGTTTCGTTGCGGACAGGGGATGACCTGATGATTTTGATGCAACGGCATCAGGTCACATTCTTTGTTATAACATCATCCGCTGATTCCGCGCTTCGGATGATCCCGCCATATCTGTGGCAGCATGAATGACGCGGCCGGCCAGACAGTCATCGTCGTTCCTGTTGCTCTGAAAGCCGGCATGCCCGTGCTCCTGACCGATAAGAACGGACACCTCCCTGTCACACATGCGTCATCCTCAGAGCTTGCGGATATCAGGGCGCTTCTAAAAATTGCCCTCATAAAGATTCTGCCCGCCAGCACGGTCAGCGGATCCGTCATGGCTCATCAGTTCCCGTCCGGGACGCCGGATCATCACCCGTATCAGAGGCGCAGAGATATAATCTGCGTTGCGTGCATACCGCCGGATCTGAACACGGGACGAAAAATCTCCTTTTATTCTCTGGCACCATGGGAAGACAGCCGTGGCGATATCCACGCGAGAATACAGGAACTGCTTGCCGTCCGGCTCAGCGGGTCAGGCGGCGCGATCTCGTCACAAAGACAGCTTGCAGACGTTCTTTTCGGGATGAACGGACAGTTCTGGCATCCGGAGCTCATAAAGGAGAGATACGTATTTTTAAAAAACGGATATTATAAAAGAGTTTTTTTCAGAAAAAGCAGAGTGTCCTCCGGAAAATATTCTGGAATGCGCGATACTGGCGCTGGCCTATCTACGGAAGAACAGCCCGGTCGCCTCCGCACCGCCATCCCTGCTGCCTGAAGAGTTCAGCATGCCTGAACTGCAGATCGCAACAGAAGGTATTCGTGGAAAATATGAAGACAGGCTCTCATTCCGTCGGAATACAGTCCGCCTGAGTTTTCTGGAGGAAACAGGCAGCCTCAGTGACAGTGCGTCAGGCCGGCCGGCAAGATTATACCGCTTCACCCAAGCGGCCATCATGATCTTCAGCAGCGACGCGGTTCATCTGAACTGGCAGCCAGCCGCCCGGTAACCGGTTAGTCAGAAATTTTCGTCATTCTCCGCTCAGGAGACATGACAATGACAGCACCCGTTTCTGCCATGCCGGAGCGTGTTCAGTGAACACTCCGGAAAATATCGATAAACTTCATGGACAGCCGGTTATCGCGGGAAGCAGTATCGCCGGACTTCTGATTGCCCTGCATATGCAGGATGCACCATGTATTGTCGTCTCATCGGGAGAGAACAGAGGCTGTCCGTATCGTCGTGAACCCCTTCCTGATCCGGAAATCACATCAAAAACATTTATCGCACGCTCCGGAGGAACGCTCGCCTGCGGAGACGGTCTCTGCCTGCCGGAGACAGTGCAGCTTTTTGCAGACAGCAACAGCCTCATTCAGAAAGATATGGCTGATTTTATTCCCGCCGAACTGCGGGAAAAGAATGGAAACGGAGAAGATTTGCGTGCCAGCCTTCTCGACAGAGTCAGACAGAACAGAAATATCACACTCCTGTCCCCCGCCGTTCTTACGGGAATAACAAAGACGGAGGGACGTGTGACTGGTGTCTCCCTCCGTGCGGATGAGCGCAGCATACAGATCAGCACCGATGCCGTGATCCTTGCCTCAGGCGGCGTCACCTCCGTAATCCGTGGCCGTCAGCCGGAAACATGCGGAATATCCCTGGCCTTACGCGCCGGTGCACACATACGCGATCCGGAATTTATTCACTTTCATCCCCTGACGTTCACGGAGGGGCAGGAGCAGATTTTTGTCCCTGAGAACGTTTCGGCAGAGACCATCTTCTTTTCCGACGAAAAAAATCATCCTCTGTTCTTCCCGGTCAGGGACAGACCGGCGCTGGCCCGCGCCGTCTGGCGTCAGACCGAAAGCGGTCACCGTGTCTATCTCGATCTCAGCGAGGCAGCCGCGGACCCGCGTCATCTGACGAATACAACCTGGATCAGATTTATGGAAAACAGTCGTCGCGCGGGACGTGATCTGACTGTAGAAAAACTTCCCGTCACCGCAAGCCCGGCGTTTCATACGGGAGGTATTCTTGTCGATACAGACGGCAGAAGCTCTGTGCCAGGGCTATGGGCCTGCGGCGAGATTGCAAGCACGGGCCTTCACGGGGCGGATTATCTGCCCGGAAATGCTTTTCTGGAAGCGCTCCTGTTCAGCCGAAGGGTCGCACAGAATGTCCTCATTCGCGAGACAGCCCGTTTTCCGCTCATGAACCAGAACCATACCGCGGGAGTAAGGCCACACGGTCTCGCCGGTCTGCTGCAGCGCCTTTCATACGTGGCGCTTTCTCCCGTGAGATCGGCAAAAGTTCTGGAACTGGTGATCAGCAAGCTCGCGGAATTCGTCAGCTTTGATGACGCCGCGCTGCTCGTCACCACCTGCTGTCTCGGAGCATTAAGACGGCAGGAAAGCCGAGGCTGTCATTACAGAATGGATTTTCCATCCGGCATGGAAGAGGCCAAGCACTCCGATTTCGCGCTTCCGTTCATCCTGAAGGAAATCGCCAGGATCAGAAATCACTCAGACAGCCGACACTGAACTGTCAGCCGCCCCACAGACGAAGGAATTTTTCCGGATTGCTCCAGAGGGCCTCTCCTCCGACCGCAATGAAGTCCGAACACGCCTGAAGCTCTTTCAGAAGACCGGCAGAATCATCAGGATTGAAATCCGGGAGTTCAGCAACCCCCGGAAGTTCGGCAACAGAACGCCACCAGGCCAGCATGGCCTTATCCGCGCTGAAAGATATGTAATCCGCTCCGTCCTCTCCGGCGGTCATGGCGTCGTCGCGCCCGTCAGCACAAAAAGCGCCAAGCTGCAGATTATCCCCGGCAGCACGACGGGCGGCAGCTACCTCGGATGCAGGGACATGCACACCATCACAGCCGCAGGAGCGGGCGAGGGCAGGGGGCCCTTCAAGAATCAGGGCCACATCATGAGCCTGAATCTTCGGACAGAGCAGGGAGATAATCTCCCTCTGAGCGGCCTCATCCCCCTCAGGTCTCAGCCGTAAGGCCGACGGACGAAGCAGGGAAAGGGTCCGCTCAAGAACAGGTAGGAAAGACCTGACATCGGACACAACCGGCGTGACGAGATAAAGTTCGCAGGGATCGGCTGTGCCAGACGCAGTATCGTTCATCAGAAAATCAGGCTCAGCCTTTGAAAATCGTGGTGATTTCCTCAAGCAGCTGCAGAGCCTCGGCCTTCGGACGCTGGAAGACATTACGGCCGATGATGGAGCCGAAGCCGCCACCCTCGTTGATGCCGCGGATCATACCCAGCAGACCGTCGGTTCCCGTCGTCTCTCCGCCGGAGAAAATCACGATCCGGCGGCCGTTGAAGCAGGACTGAACAACGTGACGAATCCGGGCAGGAAGCGTGGAGACGTCGATCTTCTGCTCCTCATAGACCTTCTTTGCGGCCGGAAGGGACAGAACCTCGGTCGGCGGCTTCACCTTGATGATATGGGCGCCCGTCAGAGCAGCCATATGCGCGGCATAGGCGCAGATATCGATCGCCGTCTCGCCGGCCTTATCCAGAAGCGGACCACGCGGATAGCTCCACAGGATCACGACCAGACCAGCCGCCTTGGCTTCCTCAGCCAGCTGACGCAGCTCTTCCATCTGATCAAAGCAGTATTCAGCGCCGGGATAGATCGTAAAGCCGATACCCGAGCAGCCCAGGCGAAGCGCATCCGCCACCGTTCCCGTAACAGCCTGGTCCTTCTCGGTTGCAAGGCTGTTGGAGCTGTTACATTTGAGAATCAGCGGAATCTGACCGGCAAACGTACCGGCACCGGCTTCCAGCATCCCGAGAGGCGCGGCATACCCGCTCAGACCGGCCTCAATCGCAAGCTCAAAGTGGTAGTGCGGATCGTAACCGGCAGGGTTGGCCGCAAAAGAGCGGGCCGGGCCATGCTCAAAGCCCTGATCCACCGGCAGGATGACCAGCTTACCCGTGCCGCCCAGCTTGCCGGCATTCAGGAAGCGGACGAGATTGGCTTTCGTGCCGGGATTGTCGCTCTCGTAATAGGAGAGGATTTCTTTGACCCGGGGCGTAAGAGACATGACTGTGATCCTTCGGCATGACATCCGGACAGGTCCGGACAACTCAGGCAATCCGTCACAGATACCGTTCTTCGAGGGTGCGAACAAGCATGAGCGGTTCAGAAGACAGCAAAGAAAAGCGCATTGCATCAGGTCTGCCGGGCAGAATCCGTGCTCCTGCCCGCTCCGCAATGCAGAACAGGGAGCGCCTCTGTTCCGGGTTGCCTGAAAAAATCAGCCTCTGCTGCCCGGCATGAAGAGCCTCAAGCGTATAACCCGCTGAATCCCCGCAATCCAGAATATCTTCCCCGACACCGGCACCCGCACGGGAAACAAGCGCCCGCCAGGCCGCCACGCCGATAAAGGAAGCTGCAGCTTCAGGAGAAAGAATTGTCACACCAATGTTATGCCGGTGCGAAAAAAGACCGGCAGCAAGGATTTCGGCCACAGACCGGCATTCCACATAAAGAGGAACACTTTCTTCAGAGAATCCGTTGAAAATAGACATGGCAGTCCGTGAAGTCAGGCTTGACGTTAAGAGCGGCAGAAGGGATTCCTGAAACGGAAGATAACAGGATCGGAAGCGGGCAGAGAGTGTCGGATAAAGAGCACGAAACCGTAGCGGGGTCTCCGGTGCCGGATACGGACGCCGGAGTATTGCCGGACAACTGGCCGGACGCCGTGGGAAGGCTGTCATCCGCGCTCGACCGTATTGCATTTGCGCTTGAACGGAAATGGCAGGAAACTCAGGTTCCTGCTGAGCCCGCTGCCCCGCAGGCAGAAGCTCCGTCGGCTCCGGGTCCGGATCTGCAGGAAATCGCGGCACAGCTCGATACCCTGATCGCCAGAATCGGAGACATCGTCGCACGCGCGCGGTCCCAGGATGAAGGATAAGAACGTGGCGCAGGTGTCTGTCCGTATCAACGGCTATGTCTACACGATCGGCTGTGAGGCCGGAGAGGAACGTCACCTCCAGTCTATGGCGCACGAGGTCGAAAAGCGCGTCACCAAAGTCCGCGCCCTTGGCTTCAGCGGAGAAGCCCGCGTTCTGGTCCTGGCCGCCCTGCTGATGGCGGACGAGATTTCCGACATGCAGGCGGATATGTTCTCCGTCACCACAACGGAAGCGCTGGCATCGGGAGAGAGGGCCATCAGGGAGAACGCCCTGTGGAAAGAACAGCTGGAAATTCTCGCTGATCGTGCCGAAACCATTGCAGACGCCCTTGAGCGCTACTAGATTAGTCATGCGGGGCTGCCCGGCTCGTCAGGCGAATTCATCCCCTGGGCCGATAAGCACTTCCTCGGGAGCTGGCTCTGATGTGATCCTGGTCATGTTACCTGGCGCCCACCTGCACTCGCAGGTCCTGGAGGTTGTAAAGACCAACGGTCAGGGTGGCTCCGTCTCTTTCCCATGACAGACATACGCGCGGAAAAATCCACGCTTCGTCGCTGCTGGCGGGAAAAAAGATTAGCCGGATCGGATCCGGCAGCCCTTGCCGGGCTTGAAGAGGCACTTCTCTCCCATATCCTCCGATCAGGCGCGCAGACCATCGCCTCCCTCTGGCCGCTTCCGGGAGAGCCTGATCTCCGTGCCCTGAACCGCAGTCTTCATGAGGCAGGCCGGAACGTCCTGCTGCCCGAAACGCCTCCTCGCGGCGAAGCGCTTGAGTTCCGGCTCTGGGCGCCACAGGCCAGGATGATCGAAGGTCGTTTCGGAACATTCCATCCGGATGGCCCGGTGATGTCTCCGGATTTAATCCTGGTGCCAATGCTGGCCTTCGACAGAAAGGGGCACAGACTCGGATATGGCGGCGGGTATTACGATCGCACTCTGACGGCCTTTCCGAACGCCATTCTCGTGGGATTTGCCTTCTCCTTCCAGGAAGCGAAGGCCCTCCCGGTCGAACCCTGGGATATTCCGCTCCCGCTCATCATTACGGAGCGGGGAGCGCTGCATACTTCGGGAGCATGAACGCGGCCGGTGTTTCATTCTTGCCGGTCTGAACGTAAAACCATACGCAGTAACAGGGCGCCATTCGCCTGAAACACGGTGACGGCCTCCCGGCTGTCCGGAAAAGGAGACCGGAGTGAGGCTGCTGTTTCTCGGAGATATCGTCGGTCGAAGCGGCCGTGATGCCGTCACGACCCGCCTTCCTGAACTGCGTGAAAAACTCAGGCTCGATTTCGTGGTGGTCAACGCGGAAAATGCAAGCCACGGCTTCGGCCTGTCTCCGGGGATCGCACGGGATCTTATGGCAGCAGGGACGGACGTCATCACGCTCGGCAATCATGCCTGGGACCGTCGGGACCTGATCGGAGAGATCGGAGGACTTGAACGTGTGATCCGCCCGCTGAATTTCCCGCCTGGAACTCCGGGCCAGGGCAGCGTGATCGTCAGCCTGGCGGACGGGCGGAAGGTTCTGGTGGCCAATGTTATGGGCCGCGTGTTCATGGACCCGATGGATGATCCGTTCCGCCTGACGCAGGAACTCATATCCCGCCATCGCCTGGGCGTGACGATTCAGGCCGCCATCATCGATGTTCATGCCGAAGCCACCAGCGAGAAAAGCTCGCTTGCCAGCGTCCTGGACGGAACCGTGTCGCTCGTGGTCGGCACTCACACCCACACCCCGACAGCCGATCACCGTATCCTGCCCGGAGGAACGGCCTATCAGACCGACGCCGGAATGTGCGGAGATTACGACAGCATTATCGGCATGCAGAAACCGGCAGCGATCTCCCGCTTCGTCCGGAAAATGCCCGGAGAGAGACTGCAGCCCGCAGAGGGAGAGGCAACCGTCTCCGGCCTGATGGTCGAGACAGATGACAGCACCGGCCTTGCCCGGAAAGTCGCCCCCCTGCGGCTGGGCGGGCTTCTTTCCCAGACAATGCCGGATTTCTGAGGTCTATCCCTCGATCTGGGAGAAATCCGCAATCAGCCGCGTCATCCGGACGAACTGAAACAGCAGGTTCAGACGATTGCGGCGGACCGCATCATCAGCATCATTGACCGTAACACGCTCAAAAAACGCATCCAGAAGCGGACGAAGAGCCGCAGCCTCCCTCATCGCATCGGAAAAACGTTCCTCCGCAATAGCCACCTCAACCGCTCCGGCTGTGCTGCCCAGCATATGCGCCAGAGCCCGTTCCTCATCCTGCCTGTAGAGGGACTCGTCCGGTGTGCCCTCATGCGGACCATCCTTTTTGTCTTCGATCCGCAGGATATTGGACGCACGGCGCGTGGCAGCCAGCAGGCTGCTGCCATCCGGCGTGGCCAGCATATCCGTCAGAGCCTGCGTGCGGGCAAGAAGACGCGTGATATCCGTGTCGCTGTTTCCTGATGAGATCGCGGCAAGCACGTCATACCGCGCGCCCTCGCCACGAAGCTGCACGCGCAGACGCTCGGCAATGAAGCCGGGCAGCAGATCGATATCCGCCGCATCGCGCAGATTTTCCGGCAGAGCTTCCGAAGCCTGAACGAACAGCTTCACCATATCCAGCCTCAGGCTATTCTCACGAATAAGACGGATCACGCCCAAAGCCGCCCGCCGCAGTGCATAGGGGTCTCCCGAGCCGCCCGGCTTCTCTCCGGCCGCAAAGAACGCAACCAGCGTATCGATCCTGTCCGCAAGGCCAAGCGCAACAGACACCGGCGCGGAAGGCACCCGGTCCGCCGGTCCGCGCGGCAGATAATGTTCTCCGACAGCCGCGGCAACCGCATCGCTCTCACCGTCATGGCGCGCATAATATCCGCCCATAACACCCTGAAGCTCGGGAAACTCCCCGACCATACCGGTCGAAAGATCAGCCTTGCTCAGCAGGGCAGCCCGCTCTGCATCCCCGGCAGAAGCCCTGACCTGCGGCGCCAGAATCCCGGCAAGACGCACGATACGGCGGACACGCTCGCCCTGGCTGCCAAGAGCCGCATGGAACGTCACGTTATCCAGCGCGGCAACACGGGAAGAAAGAGGCTGCCTGCGATCCAGATCCCAGAAATGCCGGGCATCCGAAAAACGCGCGCGCAGCACGCGCTCGTTCCCCGCAATCACCAGTGCACCACCGTCTGCAGGCTCGATATTCGCAATAAAGCCAAACCGCGGAGCAGCAGACCCGTCGCTTTTCCGCAGGGCGAAGTAACGCTGGTTGATCCGCATGGAAACCTGCATCACCTCGGCTGGCAGATCCATAAAGCTGTCATCGATCCTGCCCAGGAACGGCACAGGCCATTCCGTCAGACCCGAAACCTCATCGGCAAGACCGGCATCCGGAACGATGCTCAGCCCCTCCGCAGAGGCAAGACGCTCCAGCCCGGCCTCAATGATCCCGCGACGCTCAGAGGCATCACCCAGAACACGGGCCTTCCTCAGGGCTTCGATCCAGTCCTGCGTGCCGGATACGGAAATCGCCTCCGCAGCCCCCTGGAAGCGGTGCCCTTCAGTCAGATGACCGCTTTGCAGATCGTGACCATTATCCTCACCCTCCGCCAGAGTGAACGGAACGACCCTGCCGTCCAGCAGACAGACGATCCGGCGCAGAGGGCGCACCCAGGTCATCGCACTGCCACGGCCCCAGCGCATCGATTTCGGCCAGGGAAAACTGCGGATCAGACCCGGCAGAACGGCTGCTATATGCTCCGGAGCCGAAAGGGCAGGGATCTCACGGTTCAGAACCCAGAACCCGTTCTCCAGGACCAGCATGTCCTTCGTCGCGCCATGTTTGCGCAGAAAACCGGCCAGAGCCTGCTCAGGCGCGCTCTCACGCGGTCCGCGCTCGGATACGACACTGGCCGCAACCTGCTCATCCACTTTCAGGCTGGCTGCAATACGCCGCGGCCCAGTAAATGCGCGCGCATCAGACGGGCTGAGCGGAGCCAGAGCCTTGTCCAGAAGGCGAAGCAGCGTCTCTCCGGCACCGGCCTGCATCCCGGCAGGAATTTCCTCGGAAAAAAGCTCAAGAAAAAATTCAGCCATCGGATCAGCCCTCCTCACCGGCAAGCCAGGTCTCGCAGCACGCCTTCGCCAGCGTCCGGACACGGCCGATATAGGACGCCCGCTCACTCACGCTGATCACGCCGCGCGCATCGAGAAGATTGAACAGATGACTGGCCTTCAGACACTGATCATAAGCAGGCTGGGCCACACCGGCCTCCGCAAGCCGCAGGGATTCCTTCTCGCAGTCGGCAAAATGCCGGAACAGCATGTCCGTATCGGCAAGCGCGAAATTATGCCGCGAATAATCCCGCTCGGCCCGATGGAAAACATCACCATAGGTCAGGCCGGTCCCGTTAAAGTCGAGATCATAGACATTCTCGACGCCCTGCACATACATCGCAAGACGCTCAAGACCATAGGTCAGCTCGGTGGACGGAACCGATACGGGAATCCCGCCAACCTGCTGGAAATAGGTGAACTGCGTGACTTCCATACCGTCACACCAGACCTCCCAGCCCAGCCCCCAGGCACCGATCGTCGGGTTCTCCCAGTCATCTTCCACAAAGCGGATATCGTGCAGTTCCGGATCAATCCCGATAGCGCGATAGGACTCCAGAAGCAGCGCCTGACTTTCCTCAGGCGTCGGCTTGAGCAGAACCTGATACTGGTAATAATGCTGAAGACGATTGGGATTTTCGCCATAACGCCCGTCAGAGGGACGGCGGCACGGCTGGACATAGGCCGCCTTCCAGGGCGTATCACCCAGAGCCCGCAGCGACGTATGCGGGGACAGCGTGCCCGCACCGACCTCAATGTCATAAGGCTGAAGGATGGCGCAGCCCTGTTCTGACCAGAAACGGTGAAGGGTCAGGATCAGATCCTGAAAGGAGAGTTTCCGGTCAGGAGAGCGATCAGACACCGGCTTCATCGTCAGACAGGCTCCGTACATATTAAAACCGCCCTCACGATGCGGGCGGAAAAGACGCTCTCCCTATACAGGGAGACAGCGCGGACGGGAATGCCCGCGCTGTCACGTAAAACCCGAATTCAGGCCCGAACTCAGGGAAGAATGCCGTTGGCCGGAGCAACCGGGGCAGGGGGAACATCCGCAATCGGCTGCAGAAGATCGGTCTCAATCGTCGTCGCCATCGCCTTCATCGGAAGGGCATGCGCGGTGTTGTCAAACGGGTTTTCAAGATCAGCACCGGTCTTATCAAGAACGATAAAAAGCAGACCGACCATGGACGAGCCGAGCGGCGTGATCCAGCCCAGCGTCTGAACCATCGAAAGCGGAAGAATGATGCAGAACATATTGGCCAGAAAACGCGGGATCACGGAATACTGAACCGGAAGAGGCGTCTTGCAGATACGCTCCAGCCCGCCCTGCGCATTGGCAAGATCGGAAAGAATCCGGTCGATCTGCCCGTGTACGGCACCGTCAATGTTCTTCTTCGCAACCTCAGCAGAGACGCCAAGGCCGATCTGATACAGAATACCGTTCGGCCGGTTGACCCAGCTGCTGATCCGCTCGTTCATTTCGGGCGGCAGAAGGCGATTGACGTCCGCCGAACCATCCACCTTCCCCAGAGCCGTACGCAGCGCATGCGGATACGCCGCCATCGCACGTGCAAGATCAGGACGATCCCACAGAAGCGTTCCTGCCTGACGGCCGAAAGAGCGGGTGTTGTTCACAACAGCGCCCCACAGCGTACGGGCCTCCCACCATCGGCCATATGCGGAGTTATTCCGCACGCCCATCATGAGCGCCACGGCAGAGCCGATAATGGAAACAGGCAGGGCAGGCTGCTCCATCCACTCCTGGTGAAACACCTGATACAGGATGACGACAAGAAGATCCCAGGCAAACAGCAGCAGAAGGATCGGGGCGCTTTCCCCCATAATAATTCTGAGGCCGGCTTTTTTATCGACGATCATACTGGTCCGGTCTCCGGTCCGTGGATTTCAGTCAGCGTCAGGTCGGGATAGCGCGAACCCTGAGAAGATCGCAACAGCACGGATACAGGAAAGTTTCTCTGAGTATTTCGTTATATTTCAGAGAGATGAATTCTCAGAAACTCCCGACGAAGCGCTCCGGTAAAGGCCAGAGATGATCACCGGAAATATGCAGATCAAACCGGTAAAGCTCTCCGGCCCGTAACAGCGAACTCGCGATGACTTTATCAGTCCACTCCCTCAGAAGCGGATCGCGCGCCTCAAGAGAACCGCCCTCCTGAACGGGAAGCCCGCTCATTGAACGCAGCATCCCCTCCCAGTCCCGGTCCGGCATCCGCTGATGCTGCCCGGCCTCCTGATAGGCCCATGGCTGCACACGTGTGCGCGCCAGCCGCTCCAGCCCGCTGTCCAGATCAGCATAACGCAGATGAAACAGACGAAGATCATCAAACGACGGCACGGCATCGATGCAGTGAAATCCCGGTGCCCACCGGACGGGCCGCCGGATCAGAACCGGCTTGCACATCGAACTGGTGAACCGCAGAAACCGCCTCTGAAGACTGACAGGCCGCCCCCAGTCAATCGGCAGCTCTGAATCCGGATTGTGGATCACGTCAAAACCGGCAGCCGTGCTGACACTCCCCGGTTCCATCGCGCGGGCATAGCTGATCAGATCAGGAAAACGCAGGGGATCAGCGACGAGAAGCTCATCAACGTCAACATAGATCACTGCGTCATACCACTGCAGCAGGGAGCCGCAGAATTCAGACAGAAAATCAGTGCGGCGAGTGTCATCCTGGGGTGAGCGCGGAATCCGAACACGGTTCATTCCCCCCAGCAGCCAGGTGCTGCCATCCGTCGAGCCGTGGTCAACCACATAGCACTGAGCCTCACCCGCCTGGCGTCCGTAATGACGGCGCCACACAGGCAGAAACTCCGGCTCGTTATAAACCATCGTGACAACAGCGAGGGGTTTTTTCATCCGGATGCTCCTGACCCCGAAAAGACACGAGGAAATCCTGAAACGGCGGTTACAACGACAGCTCGGGTCTGTCGAGACCTGCAGGAGTAAGGATTTTCGGGAAAACCCGACCGGATGGTAGCGGCGGACGGATTTGAACCGCCGACCAAGGGATTATGATTCCCCTGCTCTACCGCTGAGCTACGCCGCCATCGGTCGGGTGGCGCTGAGTTATCCTCCGTACGCCGTCAAGTCAAGCACGTTACGAAGAAAATCACGCCTCAGCCCTGCCGGATATCCTTTCTGAAGGAGGAGGCGAGGGCGGAATGATGACGGCCATACTGCCGGTAAAGCAGTGCTCCGGTAACGAAATAAACCACAAGCAGAACCATCGGCGTGTAATTGCCGGTCAGGAAATCCCGGATCACGTCAATCACAAGTGGCGCGGCCATGATCACACAGAACAGGATCCCCAGAACCGGAACGATTCCGATCCAGACCCGGCCGATACGCAGCCCGCCCAGTGGCACCAGAAACCGGCGCGGCGCATCAGGACGCGTATTGCGGTCCCAGATCACCGTAAAACACACGACGGCAAAGGCAGAAGCCGTACCGATGCTGACAAGATCCCCGATGATATCAATCGGGAGAAGCGCGGTCGCCGTCGCAACCAGACCGCCAAGCAGAATCGCGCCAAGCCAGGGCGTCTGGTGCCGGGGATGCAGGGTGCAGAAGACCGACGGGATCAGACCATCACGGCCCATCGTGAAGAAAATCCGGCTCTGGGCATAAAGCAGTCCGAACAGAACCGAACACAGCCCGATCACGGCACCAAGCTTGACGATCAGCGTCAGCCAGGGCTGCCCGATCGCGTCCACGGCAAGAGCCAGAGGATCGGCAACATCCAGATTCCGCCACGGCACCACGCCGATAAGAACGGCAGCCACACACATATAGATGGCCGTACAGACCAGCAGGGAAAGGATAATTCCCAGAGGCACGTCGCGCCGCGGGTTGCGCGCCTCGGAAGACGCCGTCGAAACCGCCTCAAACCCCACATAGGCAAAGAACACCAGAGAAGCCGCACGGAAAATTCCGCTCAGACCGTAACGGAAAGCCCCCTCTGAAGGCGGAATGAACGGATGGAAATAGGCCGGATGAATGGCCTTCAGACCCAGCAGGACAAAAACCAGCAGAACACCGACCTTGAGGATCACAACAGCCGTATTGACCCGCGCTGATTCCTGAACACCCCGCACGAGAAAAAACGTCACGAACAGAATCGAAAACGCCCCGACCACATCCAGCCGCCAGCCGAAATCAGCCTCCATGCCAGAGGAGGTGAAGGTGGAATGAATCGTCGTATGGGACAGAGCCGCCGGAATCCCGATCCCGAAATCCTTCAGAAGACTGACAGCATATCCGGAAAACCCCGAGGCCACGCCCGCGCAGGATATTCCGTATTCCAAAAGCAGCAGCCAGCCCGTCCACCAGGCCCAGCGCTCCCCCAGGGAAACATAGGCATAGCTGTAGGCGGAACCCGAAACCGGCATGGAGGAAGACAGCTCACCATAGGACAGAGCCGTAAACAGACAGGCCAGACCCGCGATGAGAAAAGACAGAAGAATCGACGGCCCGGCATAATTCGCCGCTGCCGCACCGGTCATGACATAGATGCCCGCACCTACGGTCGATCCCACTCCAAGCATCGTGAGCTGGACAGGCCCGAGCGTCCTCCTGAGGCCGGAGCCTTCGTTTTCCCGCTCGATCTGTTCGATCGATTTACGCAGGGAGGAGTTATATTTCGATACCGGAACGCTCATGAAGACGACAGGCTTCCATGCTGTAAGCTGTTACGAGAAAAAAACGATAGGTCAGCCCGCCAGGTGGAGCAACATCAGAGAACCGCCGCCGAACAGAATGCAATAAAATCCGAACGGTGTAAGCGCCCAGCTGTCATGTTCCCTGAACCAGCGCATCAGGACGAAGGTGCTGACAAGACCGGTAATACCGGCCACAACGGCCCCGATCATCGCCATATGCATTACGCCCGGCTCAGGCGGCGTATGCCGCAGCTTCAGAGCCTCGCGGACCGTGGCCGCGATGATGACAGGCTCCGCCATCAGAAACGAGAAACGCGCCGCAACGTCATGCGGCAGGCCCCGCAGAAGCCCGCCCGCAATCGTGGCGCCTGAACGCGAAATTCCCGGAAAAAACGCCAGACACTGGCAAAGACCGATCACAACCGCATCCCGCGCCGTCAGAGAGGCCACCGGCCTGTGTGTATCGGCAAACCGCCGCCTGTTCCGTTCCCGCAGACGCTCGACACCGATCAGCATCAGCCCGTTGACGACAAGAAATGCCGCTGCCGCCTGAGGCGCGCCGAAAAGCTGCTTCAGAAGATGCTCGAACACCCCGCCGATGATCACCGCAGGAATGGTCGCAATGATCAGAAGAAACAGAATACGGAAGCTCTCAACCCGCCGCTGCCCCGTATCGATCCCGAGAACCCCGCGAAAAATCGCCAGCCAGTCCTTCCAGAAAAATGCCAGAAGCGCGATCGAGGTGCCAAGATGCAGCATCACCAGAAGCGGCAGGAACATCTCGTCCCTAGTGCTGAAAGACCAGTGCAGAAGGGCAGGGAGAACAACGCCGTGACCAAGACTGCTTACAGGAAACAGCTCGGTCATGCCCTGCAAGATGGCGATAAGAATGACCTGCATCAGTGTCATGGAAAAATGCACATCCCGATTAAACGTCGGGCATCCGACGCAAGCGTAAAAATAAAAGCCCAGACTAGCCTGTCAGGCGCACGGGCGAAACCCGGCATCTGCACGAAACCATCTCTGTTCCCCTCAGAACCTCTGATGTGCTAGGCTTGAACCATATTTCAAAGGAAGGCGACTGAACCGCATGATCCGGAAAAGGGACTACGGCGCAATCATATGCAGCTCGTTCGTGCTGGCCTGCGCCGTCGCCTTCGGCCTCTATGCCCGGAGCACGCAGATCACGCCAGGCGCGGATCACACGCGCCTGTCCGCCCGCTTTCTGTCTGCCAACGGCCTGAACAGCGGGGCCGACGTGGATATTGCAGGTGTGAAGGTGGGCCGCGTCTCGACCATCCGGCTTGATCCGGCAACAGGTTTTGCCTATGTCGCCTTCGATATCGATTCCCGGCTGAAGCTTCCTGAAGACAGCCTGCTCACCATAGGAAGCGCCACATTATCAGGCGAGAACGCACTGATGATTCAGCCCGGCCATTCTGAAAAAACCGTCTCCTCAGGGGCAGAGATGACAAACACCCAGGAACCGGTCAGCCTCGAGCAGCAGATCGGCAACTACATCTTCGGATCAGGCGGTCTCGGAACAAACTGAACGAAGGTTCAGTCGTTCAGGGGATAGGACCGCATCAGCCGCTTCTGGTTCTGCCACAGCTTCACGCCATGCCACACACCGGTCGGCTTCCAGCCCCGCCGCCGGTTCTCGGCCCCGATGACAAACGCCTCGTAATAATGCCGGAACTGCGTGATCCAGGCCTCACGCAGCGTCGTGCGTGCATCCCAGATATGGGTCGCCTCAGCACCGACTCCGTTGATCTCGATAATCTCAAACTCCTCCCCGCGACGCAGCGTCTCCGGCGAGCGGAATTTCAGATCGATTCTGCCAAAATAGAACTCGGGAAAATCCTGCATGATGCTGTCGATACGTGCCGCCAGCTCCGGCGTAATATCGGCCTCACCATTCACGAACACTGCTCCCTTGCAGTGATTTCCGGTGAACACCAGAGGAACGACCTCTCCCTTTGCCGGAACGGTCTCCAGCCGGTCCCCGAGCCGCGGCTCATACAGACGGGTCAGAAGCCCCGTTCGGGGATCGGCATGCAGCAGTTCCCGCACGGAAGAGCGGCCATCCCCGGTCAGGGAGGGGATCAGCTTGATCGTCAGGGACGAAATCTCTCCGCGCGGCTTCTGGGGATGCCGGATATAGAAAACACCGGCCTCATGTTCGTAGGGAATCAGCCGCTGCAGCACGAGATCCACGTCACGGGGGAATGAAGCCAGCACCTCATCCAGCCCGCCATCAGCCTGAACCAGACGCACACCGGTGCCGTTGCAGCCGATATCGGGCTTGACCACGACAGGAAAGGACAGTCCGGCCTCTGCCATCGCAGCCCGCGCACGAGTTCCGTCCTGCCGGCCGGTACGCATCACAGTCCAGGGCGCGATCCACTGGCGCGCAACCTGGCCGGCCTGAGCAAGAATGTCGCTCTTGCTTTCCCCGCAAAGCCCGCCGGTCGGAATATGGGGATTGGCAATCGTCGGCAGACTCATATCCCGGAAACGGAATCCGAGAAGAATCCACCAGACCACGATCGGCGTATAGAACGCCCATCCCGGCCAGAATTCGAAAAATGAGACAGTCCTGGACGTGCCGTCAGCAGCATTACCGTCCGTAACAGCTGAATCCCGTATCATGTCTTACCCGCCCGGCCGGATTTCTTTCTCTGCCGGGCAACAATATGTCCGATCAGGATGGTTGCGATAATCATACCTGCCACCCCGACCCAGCGCCAAGTGCCAAGCCAGGACTCAAGATAATGACCGGCCCGCAGCGAGACCTCGAACAGAACGGTCGTCCATATCAGGGTGGCGATAATAACGGCAGTGATGAAAATACCAAAATTCGCGCCGAAATATCCGCATGTCGTATAAAGCGGAAGCCGCGATCCGGGAATGAAACGGCTGATAAACACCACCCGGAACAGTTTCCATCCCTCCCAGCCCGGAGTGTCCTCCTCATCAGGCAGCCAGCGCCGGAAAAATACAAACCGCGTCGCAAGCATGCCAAGACCATAAAGCCCGGCATCGCCGGAAATGATCCCGAACCAAAGCGCCGCAAGGCTGATCATCCAGTCCGCATGACCGTCCGCAACCGCCAGGGCTGTCGCGACAGTCGCCCCGTCCTCCAGAAGATAGGTGGCTGCGATGATGACCGGCACCTGCCACAGAGTCGGCAGCTTCTCCACATCTGTAAAGGAAAGATGAATCGTCACGCCTCCGGCCTCTTCCGCGGAAATGACCGCAGAGCCACCATTATGACAGAATTTCTGCACAGAAGCATATCCCGTGACATATTTTCCGGCTCTCTTGCTGCCGCATACCGGCTGCGCCATAAAAGGCACCCACAGCCCGGCAGGTCAGCAAATACCGCCGCGATACAGGTAAGGATGCGATCGTGACGATAATTCCAGTGCGGTCGGGGCTGTCCCGCCGCGGTCTCCTGCGCGCGCTGCCGCCTCTCGCGGCCGCAGTCACGATACCCGCCGGAAAATCCCTTGCCGCCGGAAGCTACGCAACATTCCTGGACGGTGTCCGCCGCGACGCGGAGGCAAAGGGAATCCCGTCCGACATCATCAGCCGCGCACTGGCGCTGACACGGGTGCCGAACCCGAAAGTCATAAAGCTGGACCGGCACCAGCCGGAATTCACCCTGACATGGGCTCAGTACCGGGAAAAGGTGCTGACACAGGAGAAAGTCGCAGCCGGCAAGGCAGCCGTCGCACAGAACCGGAAAACCTTCGAAGAGGTTTCCGCCCATTACAGCGTGGATATGCCGCCGCTCTCGGGAATATGGGGCCTCGAATCATATTACGGCCGTATCACCGGCAACTTCCACATCATCGATGCCCTCGCCACACTCGCCTATGAAGGCCGCCGCGCCTCCTTCTTCCGCAGCGAACTGATGAAAGCCCTGAAAATTCTCGGGGACGGAGACATCACACCGGAAGCCATGAAAGGAAGCTACGCCGGTGCAATGGGCCAGCCGCAGTTCATGCCCTCCGCCTATCTCACCTACGCCCAGAGCTTCCCCGCAGGAGGCCCGCGCAATATCTGGACCAGCATCCCCGATATCCTGGCCTCCATTGCCAACTACCTCGCAAAATGCGGATGGCGCAGCGGCGAACCCTGGGGGCAGCCGGTGCAGATGCCGGACTCGCTCACACAGAGCCAGATCGGACGGCAGAATACCCGCACGCTCGACGCCTGGATGCAGGCCGGAGTGCGGCGGGAGGACGGCAGCAGGTTCTCCAGAGGCGATGTCAGCGGCGCCATCGTGCGCCCGGACGGAGAGGGCGGGGAAGCCTTCATGGTCTATCACAACTTCAACGTGATCCGCCGGTACAACCCGTCGGATTATTATGCACTCGGCGTCGGCCTGATGGGCAACATGACAACATGATCCCGCGCATCCGTGCGAGATACGCAGGCCTCGCAGGTCTGCTGGCAATGACGGCCTGCCACCACCGTGCAGAACAGCTTCCTGACGCCACACCGCATTACGTCGTCGGAGCAGCATGGCAGGCAGGCGGCGTCTGGACCTACCCGCACGAGGATTTTGCCTGGCAGGGCACGGGAATCGCCGTCACGGATTCCGGTCGTAGCGGCGCACGCCGCACGGTCGACGGCGAACCCTATAACGCAGACAGCATGACCGGAGCCCATCCCTGGCTGCAGCTGCCCGCCATTGTCCAGGTCCGCAATCTCGATAACGGCAGAGTGGTGAGAATCCGCCTGAATGACCGCGGCCCCGATCAGCGCGGACGCATCCTGTCCGTCACGCCGCGCGTGGCCTCGCTCCTCGGAATGGGAGCGGCCCCCGCACGGGTGGAAATAACGGAAGACGTCCAGGTCTCGCGAACCCTTGCGGAAACGCTGCCCGGCGGACCTCTTCTCCCCCTGACCGCGGCTCCGGTCGAGGCGGTGCAGGCCGTCTCGCTCGACGCACCGTCCGCCACGCTGACGGCAACGGTCACGCACGCCGCACCCGAATCCCCCGCAACCCTGCCGGATCTCCCGGCAACATGGTCGCAGGGATACGCAACCGGCGGACTGCTCTGGATCGAGCTCGGACGCTTCACAGGCCGCCAGTACGCCGACATGATGGCCCGGCAGGCCGGAGGCACCGTAACGGAAGCCGGAACACAGGGTACAGGTCGCTGGATTGCACAGACCGGACCTTTTAATAGTATTGCAGAAGCAGATGCCGCTCTGGACCTTGCCCTGAGGGAAGGGGTAACCGGAGCGCGGATCGTCGTCAGATAGGATATGCCGTGCAGACCCGTCGCCTTTTCCTTGCCGGAAGCGCTTTTTCCGTAGTCACCGCGCAGGAGCTGCTGGCCGCTCCGCATCACCGCCACGCTCCCGCCCGCGCCGGTAAGAAACCGGCCGCCGCAGGGAATGACGCGGCACCCGTCGCCGGAACCCCGGCCACATCTCCCCTCGGGCCGGTGGATACCGTCGCCCGCTGGGCCTTCATCGTCGATTTCACCAGCGGAACCGTGCTGCTGGAAAAAGCGGCAGACGATCATATGCCGCCGTCTTCCCTGACGAAGATGATGACGGCCTACGTCGTCTTCGCGATGCTGCGCGCCGGTCGCATCCGCCTAGACCAGAGCTTCCCGGTCAGCGAGCGCGCCTGGCAGATGCAGGGCTCGAAAATGTTCGTGCCGCTTGGCGGAATGGTGTCCGTAGAGGAACTGATCCAGGGCATGCTGATCCAGTCCGGAAACGATGCCTGTATCGTTCTGGCAGAAGGCATTGCCGGATCGGAGGAGCAGTTCGTCAATCTGATGAACGACACCGCCGGCAAGCTGGGCATGGCAAACACGCACTATATGAACTCAACCGGCTGGCCCTCGGACAATCACTACATGTCAGCCCGGGATACGGCGACGATCGCCGTTCATCTGATCCGTGATTTCCCTGAATACTACCACTATTTTTCGGAAACAGAGTTCAAATACAACAAGATTTCCCAGGGCAACCGCAACGTGCTCGTGGACAAGGGGCTCGCGGACGGCCTCAAGACCGGACACACCGATGCAGGCGGGTATGGCCTGTGCGCCTCCTCCCTGCGTAACGGTCGCCGGGTCGTCATGGCCATCAACGGCATGGCGTCATCAAACGAACGCGCCCATGAGGGTGAACGCCTGATGGCCTGGGCCTTCGCAAACTTCGAAAGCGTACCGCTTCTGAAAAAAGGCCAGGTGCTGGAACAGGTTCCGGTATGGAACGGCACCGCCCGGACCGTCCCCGGAACCCCCGCACAGGACCTGACCCTCACGCTGCCCCGCGGCTGGCAGTCAAAAGTCCATTTCAGCGTCGATTATAACCAGCCCGTGCCCGCACCCGTCGCCGCAGGCCAGGCCGTGGGACAGATCACGATCGCTCTCGACGGCGGGCAGAATATCCCCGTGCCGCTCGTGGCCGGAAATGCCGTGCCGAAACTCGGCTTCGGCGGGCGAATCGGACGCAGACTGGGCCTCGGCGGACATTGACCCGCCGTCACGGTCTGTTCGTCACGCTCGAAGGCGGGGAGGGGGTAGGGAAATCAACTCAGCTCCCGCTGATCGCGGATGCCCTGCGTGACCAGGGACACGAGGTCGTCACAACCCGGGAGCCCGGCGGCTCCCCCGGGGCTGAAGCCCTCCGTCAGCTCCTGCTCTTCGGGGAGGCGGAACTCTCTGTCCGCGCGGAAGTCATGGCGCATTTCGCCGCACGCACGGATCACGTGGACCGCGTGATCAGGCCCGCTCTGGAAGCCGGAAAAATCGTCCTGTGTGACCGCTTTTCGGATTCCACAATGGCCTATCAGGGCTACGGACGCGCCGCCGGGAATCCGGAGCTTGTCGGGCTGATCGCAAGACTGACGGAACTCGTCGCCATCCGTCCGGATCTCACGCTGCTTTTTACGGCAGACCCGGCCATCACGCAGGAGCGGCTTACCGCCCGCGCCGCCCGGGCAGATCGCTACGAACAGGCAGATCACATGTTCCACCAGCGCGTGCGCGACGGGTTCAGAACCATCGCCGCCTCAGACCCGGACCGCTTCCACGAAATCTGCACTGACGACCGCGATATCCCCGCCGTCACAAAAGCCGCGACAGCAGTCGTGAATGCACGGCTGAAGAAAGCGGCCTGAACCGATGGATACGCCACAGGACGCCTCCCTCCGCCTCCGGGGACACGAGGAAGCCCTGACCGCGTTCCGCCACGCCTTCGAGGCAGGTCGCCTCCATCATGCGTGGCTGCTTTGCGGTCCGGAGGGCACGGGCAAGGCCGCCCTGGCCTTCCGCATGGCCAGGATCGTCCTGAACGGAGAAAACGGAGAAAGCCCGGCAGGGCGCAGGATCACCGCAGGAACCCACGCAGACCTGCTCAGTATCTCCCGCGCCTGGGATGAGAAGAAAAACCGCCTGCGTCCGGAAATCGTCGCCGACGAGATCCGGCCGGTCGCGTCCTTCCTCCACAGAACCGCAGCGGAAGGCGGATGGCGCGTCGTCATCATAGACAGCGCGGACACAATGAACCGCAACGCCGCCAACGCCCTGCTGAAAGTCCTGGAAGAACCGCCGCCGGACGCACTCCTGATCCTGACAGCCTCCGCTCCGGGCAGGCTCCTGCCCACAATTCGCAGCCGCTGCAGGACACTGCCCCTCCGTCCTCTGGAAACCACGGATCTGCAGGCCGTGCTCGCCCGTGCCATGCCCGAAGCCTCCGCCGATGACATCACGCACGCGGCAGATCAGGCCGGAGGCTCCGCCGGTCGCGGGATCACCCTCCTGTCCGGAGAGTTCAGGACCGCAACGGCCCTGGCGGAAGAAGCCATGAACGGGGTTTCAGTTGCCCGCGCCATTGAAATTGCCGATAAAACAGGGCGCGACGAAAATGCAGCCATGCTGTTCCTCAGCCGGCTCACCGCCCTCGTCGCGGAGCGTGCCCGCACCGGCGCGCTGGCCCGCCATCCGTCCGCAGACCGAAGTGCCCGGCTGTGGGAAAACCTGCGCCGCCTGACAGCAGAGACCGAACGCTTCAGTCTCGACCGCCAGGAAGCCCTTATCGAAGCCATAAACCTCGTGAGATCGTCATGACCCGCCGTTTCTACGTCACAACTCCCATCTATTACGTCAACGGCGCCCCGCATATCGGTCATGCCTACACCTCCGTCGCCGCCGACATCGTCGCCCGTTTCCGCCGCCTCGCCGGAGATGACGTCTTCTTCCTGACCGGCACGGACGAACACGGTCAGAAAGTCGAACAGGCTGCCGCCACCGCCGGAGAAACTCCCCAGGCCTTCACCGATAGCATCGCCGCGGATTTCCGTGCGATGGCGGACACGATGCAGATCTCCTACAACGACTTCATCCGCACGACCGAACCGCGCCACATCGCAGGCGCTCAGGCCCTGTGGGAAAAAGTCGCGGAAAGCGGAGATATCTATTCCGGCCATTACGAAGGCTGGTACGCCCTGCGGGACGAGGCGTTCTACGGAGAAGACGAACTCACCACCCGTCCGGACGGAACAAAGGTCGCCCCGACCGGAGCCCCCGTCGAATGGGTCAGGGAACCGTCCTATTTCTTCCGCCTCTCGAAATATCAGGACCGCCTGCTGGAGCTGTACGAGACACAGCCCGACTTCATCGGACCGCACGGAAGCCGGAACGAAATCGTCTCCTTCGTCAGACAGGGCCTGAGAGACCTCTCCATCAGCCGCACCAGCTTCCGATGGGGGGTCCCCGTACCGGGTGACGAGGCCCACGTCATGTATGTCTGGTTCGACGCGCTCTCGAACTACCTGACGGCCCTCGGATATCCCGATACCTCCGCACCCCGCATGGCCTGGTGGCCCGCAGACCTCCACCTCGTGGGCAAGGACATCGCCCGCTTCCACACCGTCTACTGGCCCGCCTTCCTCATGGCCGCCGGCATCCCGCTGCCCGGAAAGGTCTTCTCCAACGGCTGGTGGACCGTAGAGGGCGAGAAGATGAGCAAGTCGCTCGGAAACGTCATCGATCCGCGCGATCTGGTGAAGGAATTCGGCGTCGATCCCGTGCGCTTCTTCCTGATCCGGGAAGTCCCTTTCGGAGGAGACAGCGACCTCTCCCGGCGCTCCTTCATCCACCGGCTGAACACCGAACTCGCCAACGATCTGGGCAACCTCGCCCAGCGCACGCTCTCCCTGATCGCACGCAACTGCGGCGGCGTGCTGCCGGATGCGGGCCCGCACACCCCGGAAGATGAGCAGCTCCTCGCCCCGGCCAGCCTGCTGCCGTCCGTCATGGAAGGGCAGGTGGCCCGCTGCGCGCTGACCGATGCGCTGGAAGAAGTCTGGAAACTTATCCGCGCCTGTAACGCCTATATCGATCATCAGGCCCCGTGGGCGCTGAAAAAGACCGATCCGGACCGCATGGCCCACGTCCTGCGCGTCCTCGCGGATGCCCTGCGTATCATCGCAACGGTACTCCAGCCCTGGATGCCTGAAAGCATGGCAAAAATGCTCACGCAGCTCGGCACGGAAGAGCAGGAGCGCAGCTTCGCGGCTCTCGCCACACCTCTGCCCGGAGGCCGCAGCCTGCCCGCACCGCAGGGGATATTCCCGCGCTACACGGAAGAGGCGAAATGACAGGCCTGATCGACACACACTGCCATCTGGATCACTTCAGCGACGAAGAGCTGCCCGCGCTGCTCGACCGTGCGAAAAGTGCAGGCCTGTCCGGCATGGTCACGATCGGTACACGTCTCTCCAGACACGGGCAGCAGAAAGCCCTGACCCGCCGGAGCCGCACGGATATTACGATCTGGTGCGCCATCGGCACGCACCCCGATCACGTCTCGGAGGAAGAGTATCTGGATGCGGACGCCATCTCGGCCCTCGCAGAACCGGAAGAGGTGATCGCCATAGGGGAAAGCGGCCTGGATTATTTCCACGGCACGGAGGAAGTGCGCCCGCTCCAGCATAAATATTTCCGCGCCCATATTGCCGCTGCACGCAAAACCGGGCTGCCGCTGGTTATCCACTCACGCAGCGCCGATGAGGACATGGCCGCGATCCTGACACAGGAAACGGAGAAAAACGGAGCCTTCCCGTTCCTCCTGCACTGCTTCGCCTCAGGCCACGACCTCGCACGCACGGCGCTCGACCTCGGCGGATATCTCAGCTTCTCCGGCATCGCCACATTCCCCAAAGGCGAAACCATCAGAGACGTCGCACGCGACGCCCCGGCAGAGCGGATCTTCGTGGAAACCGATGCGCCCTATCTCGCGCCCGTCCCGCGCAGAGGGAAGCGTAACGAACCCTCCTTCGTCTCCTTCACCGCACAGACCGTCGCGGAACTGCGCGGCATGGAGCCCGCCGCTTTTGCGGAACTGACAACCAGCAATTTTCTCCGTCTTTTCAGTCAGGCCCGGCTGTGACAGGCGCCGCCCTGAAAATGCAGGAGCAGGATCAGTCCCCGCTGCGCGAGATCATCTTTCTCGGCTGCGGCGGCTCATCCGGCGTGCCCATGATCGGCGGCCCGGACGGAAAAGGTTACTGGGGAGACTGCGATCCGCAGGAACCTCGCAACAGACGGACCCGCTCCTCCATCATGCTCGCAGGAGAGGAGCACAATCTCCTCGTCGATACCGGCCCCGATCTGCGGCACCAGCTTCTCAGCTGCGGCATCAGCCGGTGCGACGCGATTTTCTACACCCACGCCCACGCGGATCATATCGCCGGCCTCGATGACGTCCGCGCCATAAACTGGACCATAAAACGCCCGATTGAAGCCTGGGGAAGCCCGGAAACCCTGCAGCAGATCGAACAGCGCTTCAGCTACGCGTTCCAGCCCTGGACCCCGCAGGACATCTACAGACCAGGCCTTACAGCCCACCCGGTCACACCCGGAGAAACCATCACGATCGCGGGCTTCACCCTCGACGTCTTCCTACAGAGCCACGGACGTCTGAACAGCCTCGGTTTCCGCCACGCGGATATCGCCTACTGCACCGACGTCGTGGAACTTGAGGACAGCGTGCTCGACAGTCTGCGCGATCTCGATATCTGGATCGTGGACTGCTTCCAGCGCCTGCCGCCTCACACCTCACACGCCTGGCTCGACCGCGTCCTTCAGTGGCACGCCCGCATCCGTCCGCGCCGCACGATCCTCACCCATCTCGGCCCGACAATGGACTGGGCCTGGATGAAGCAGAATCTGCCCGAAGGGACCGAACCCGCCTTCGACGGTCTGCGCGTAAGAATATAACCCCGAAAGAGCCGGACCCGGCTCCTCAGTCAGGCGCAGGGTAGGTCCGGGGATAGATCACCTTATCCGCAGGCCCCGGAGGGTGAGGGGAGCCGACCTTTCCGCAGCCGGAAAGCGACAGAAGAACGCCGAGAAATACAGGCAGGATCAGCAGAGAGCGCATCACGAAACCGTCTCCTTATCAAGCCGGGCCAGCCAGCCCTCAGCCTCACGACGGACATTGGCCGGAGCCGTCCCCCCCGCACTGACCCGGGATGCCACGGAAGCCTCAACCGTCAGCACGGAATAGATATCCTGCGTAATGCCCGGCTCGACAGCCTGCATCTCCGCAAGAGACAGATCGGACAGATCCGTCCCCTTACGCTCGGCAAGAGCAACCAGCTGACCCGTCACATGATGCGCCGTGCGGAATGGCAGCTTCAGGACACGCACCAGCCAGTCCGCCAGATCCGTCGCCGTGGAAAAACCGGACCCCGCCAGAGCGTGCATCCTGCCCGTATCAGCCGTCAGGTCCCGGATCATGCCGTCACAGGCCGCCAGAGTGAGCGTCATAGCCTCGGTGGCCTCGAACACAGGCTCCTTGTCCTCCTGCATGTCCTTGGCATAGGCCATCGGAAGCCCCTTCATAACCGTCAGAAGCCCGATCAGAGCCCCGTTCACCCGCCCGGTCTTGGCCCTGGCAAGCTCAGCCGCATCCGGATTGCGCTTCTGCGGCATGATCGAGGAACCGGTCGTGAATGCATCAGACAGACGGATGAAAGAGAAAGGAGAGGAGCACCAGATCACGATCTCTTCCGACAGCCGCGAAAGATGCATCGCCATGATCGCCAGCGCGGAAAGATATTCCAGTGCAAAATCCCTGTCCGACACGGCATCGAGCGAATTCGCCGTGGGACGGTCAAAATGCAGAAGGGACGCCGTCATCGCGCGATCAATCGGGAACGATGTCCCGGCCAGAGCCGCAGAGCCGAGCGGACACTCATTCAGCCTCCTGCGCGCATCCGCCAGCCGCCCGCGATCACGGGAGAGCATCTCGACATACGCCATAAGATGATGCCCGAACGTGACAGGCTGCGCGGTCTGCAGATGCGTAAAGCCCGGCATGATCGCATCGGCATACTCCAGCGCCCGCAGCGACAGAGACCGCATCAGCGCCGAAATCTGCGCGGCAGTCCCGTCAATCGCATCACGCACCCAGAGACGGAAATCCGTCGCCACCTGATCATTGCGCGACCGCGCCGTATGCAGACGCTTCCCGGCCTCACCGATCCGCTCGGACAGCCGCGCCTCGATATTCATGTGAATATCTTCCAGAAGGGGAGAGAAATCGAACGCCCCCTCCGCAATCTCATGCGCAATCTCATCGAGACCGGAAGAAATCGCCGCCCTGTCCTCAGAGGAAATGATCCCGACCTTCTCCAGCATCGCGGCATGGGCACGGGAACCGGCAATATCCTGCCGCCACATGGCCTTATCGAACCCAATGGAGGCGTTGATCTCCTGCATGATCGCAGAAGGACCATCAGCAAAACGACCGCCCCACTGTATGTTGGCCCCGGCCCCGTTCTTTGCGCTCATATCCCGTCCTGTCCTCAGATGCGGCCCGATACATTAACCGGGCGTGACCCTACTGAGACGACAGGCACCGTGCAAACATTGTTTTGACAGCAGACCGGATCGGCCGCTCTCAGCCAGACGAAGGGACGGGAAAACTACGCACCGGCCAGACCATGCCCGACCATATTCAGAGGCACGATCAGACGATCAAACGTCGCCTCATCCACCTTGCCCGACGCCAGAGCCGCGTCCCGCAGGGTCAGCCCCTTCGCCATGGCCTCCTCCGCAATATGCGCCGCCGCCTGATAGCCGATCTCCGGAGACAGAGCCGTCACCAGCATGACACTCCCCGCAACATGCCGGGCAATCACCTCCCGGTTCAGATCAGTCCCCTCGACCGAAAATTCCCGGAACGTCCTGCATCCATCCGCCAGAATACGCGCAGAGTGAAGGAAATTACGGATGATCACAGGCCGCATCGTGTTCAGCTCAAAATTGCCCTGACTGCCCGCAAACGCCACCGCCGTATCATTGCCGATCACCTGAATGGAAATCATCACGATTGCCTCGCACTGCGTCGGATTGACCTTCCCCGGCATGATGGAAGATCCCGGCTCGGTATCCGGAATCTTCAGCTCCCCGATCCCGCAGCGCGGCCCCGAACCAAGCCAGCGCATATCATTGGCAATCTTCATCAGCGCAACCGCCGCCCCGCGCAGCGCCGCATGGGCACGGACAATCGCATCCAGAGACCCCTGCGCCGCAAACTTGTTGGGCGCAGTCACAAACGGCTTACCGGTATATTCCGCAATCCTCGCCGCAACCGCCACGGAAAATCCCCGAGGCGCATTGATCCCTGTCCCGACCGCCGTCCCGCCCAGAGCCAGCTCATAAAGCCCCTCGCGACTGTGCCGGATCTCCCTGATCACATCCCGCAACTGCCCGGCCCAGCCAGACCATTCCTGCCCGACAGTCAGAGGTACCGCATCCTGAAGATGGGTCCGGCCTATCTTGACCACATCCGTCCATCCCTCAGCCTTGTGCTCGATCGTCCCGGCAAGAGCCTCAAGCTGCGGCAGAAGCGTGCCATCCAGCATCTCCACGGCCGCAATATGCATCGCAGTGGGGAATGTATCGTTGGAAGACTGCCCCCGGTTCACATCATCATTCGGACCGACAGGAACCTGCGATCCCGGCTCCCCGCCAAGAAGCTGAATCGCCCGGTTCGAGATCACCTCATTGACGTTCATGTTGGACTGCGTGCCGGACCCGGTCTGCCAGACAAACAGAGGATATTCGCTGTCCAGATCCCCGCGGATCGTCTCGTCAGCCGCCCGGATAATCGCCTCGGCCTTCCACCCCGGAAGACTGCCGTTATCCCGGTTCACCTCGGCACAGGCCTTCTTGACCACGCCATACGCCCGGTAAACCTCCACCGGCATCCGATCCCCGCCGATCGAGAAATGATGCAGGGAACGCTGCGTCTGGGCACCCCAGTAATGATCAGCCGGAACCTCCACCGTGCCCATGCTGTCAAACTCCCGGCGAACCCCGCCGGCATGAAGACCAATCGGAATATCTTTCATAACGGGGTGCTCTGCCATGGAATGATCCTTCCCGCGCGGCATGATCTGTGTCTGCATACCAACGGCACGACATCGCAAGCGTTGCCGGCAACACACTCCGCATCCCGGAAAGGCCGATCAGCATGACTGAAGAAAAACCACCATTTCCGCCCTTTACGACAGACAAGGCCCTCCTGAAGGTCAGAGCCGCGGAAAACGCATGGAACTCCCGCGATCCCGAAAAGGTCTCGCTGGCCTACACCCCCGACAGCCTGTGGAGAAACCGCAACGAATTCATCCGGGGCCGGGACGCCATAAAGATCTTCCTCGCGCGGAAATGGCAGAAGGAAAACGAATACAGACTGATCAAGGAACTCTGGCTCGCCGGAGGCAGCCGTATCGGGGTCCGCTTCGCCTATGAATGGCACGACGCTGCCGGGCAGTGGTTCCGCTCCCACGGAAACGAAAACTGGGAGTTTGACGAAAAAGGCCTGATGGCGCACCGCCACGCCTCAATCAACGACGTTCCCATCAAAGGAAAGGATCGCCTGTTCCACTGGGATATCAGCGGCCCCAGACCGGAAGATCATCCCGGCCTGACGGAACTGGGGCTTTAAGAACATCAGAAATCAGTAGAGATCGTCCCGCTCATATTAAACCGGGGCATCACATAATACGTCGCACCATTGCCTCCGGCGATCGTCGTCCCGTCCATAAGCTGGGTCGGATAGACATTGGTGCCGATACCCTTGGGAACCTGCCGCACGATGGCACTCGTCAGATTGGCAAAGTTCAGCCGGAACGTCGGAGATTTCAGGAAGCTGAAAGGCTTGAAGTGATACCCGACGGAAATCGAATCAGACACGAAGCCCGGCATCCGCTCATCGCCCACAAGAGTGGTCTTCTGCGGACCGATATATTTCAGGCCGAAATTCCCGAAGAAATGGCTGTCGTCATACGCCAGGTTGAAAGAGGCCGAGACACGCGGCGCCATAACCGCCCGGCGCCCCTTCGTCCTGAGATAGGTATCGCCATAAGGCGCATTGGAATCAGCATGGGCATCCAGATACTCAAACCCGAAAAACGGAGACCAGTGATGCCAGGAATGCGTGCCCACCTGAAGATCAAACCCGCGCGCGGTCTGATTGCCCACATTGATCACACCGCTCTGGTTATTGCCCAGATAGGTCGACTGCAGACGGTTCGTGATGGCGGAATTGAAGAATGAAAGATCAGCAATGACAATATCGCCATTATACCGGTAACCGATCTCCTCCTTGATCGTATACTGGTTCTTCTGAAGCTGCCCAGAGGCACTCAGAGCCATCGCCGTCGGATCAGGCAGACGGAAATCCCCCTCGCCATTGACGTAAATCTGATGGTGCTGATTGAAACGATACGCAATCGACAGATGGGGCAGGGGAGCCGTCGGATTCTGCCCCAGATGGGAATAGGCCCCGGCCGGAGTGGAAAATTTATACCACTGATTGGCCATCACGAACTTGAAACCGGCATCCACCGTCAGCTTGTTATCCAGATACTTCGCCGTATCGCCAATAAACAGCGAATGAATCTCATACCCGCCGTCAATACTCGGACGCGCCGGGAAAAGCCTCCCGTCAGCCGCCTTCGTAAACGCCATGTTCGACTGCCAGTTCGGACTCGGATTGCGCCCGTTATCCATCGTGATGCTGGTCGGAAGACCGAATACGGAATAATTGTTCTCGTACCAGTATCCGATGATGAAATGATTGTGCTTGTCCAGATCAATGCCAAGCTTCGCCGTCACGCCAACGGCACTGGCATTGTTCTGATGATAATACGACGTCAGCTGCTGGCCCGCAGCAACCGCCGTACCGTCATAGCGGTAATACTGCCCCGCTTCGGCCTTGCCCCCGGAACTGCCGTCCCAGCCCCGGCCCATGTTGTAATACGGCGTGATATCAAGATTCACATGGCGGGTAATGACAATATGCTGCGGAGCCGAAAGGAAAATCTGGTTCCAGTGGTCGATATTATTCCGCCAGTAATTGCCCGCATCAGGGCGTGATTTGTCATACTCGGCATAACGGCCATAACCGTCGCCCGTATGCTTGTAGTTATAGAACTGAGCCGCAGTCGGATAGACATCAATAACAAAATCTTCCTTGTTCCATGAAAGGAAGAAATTGTTCTGAGACCCGTTCGCCCAGTTCTTCTGAAGACCATAATCAACATGATGCTGCTCGTTGATACCGGCCCCCATCCAGGAACGCGAATGCGTGTGAGCATAGGAAATATAGTTCCTTATGCCCGTATGCCCGATCTCACCGCTCTCAAGCCGGATGAACTGACGGGACATATTGTTCGTGCCGTAGGAAAAATCCATCATGCCGCCCGCCTTCGCCAGAGGCGTGTGCGTGCGCTCATCCAGAACACCCGCCGCAGCATTCGCCGTCGGCAGATCAACCGAGGAACTGCCCGGCGTGATCGTCACACTCTCCACATCCTCGGAAGATGCCGTCTCATTGAGATAATTCGCATTCGTCGTCGGCGCACCGTTGAGCATCAGGCCCATATCCAGATCCGTCAGACTCCGGATCTCGATCCGGCCGCCCTGCATGCCCGAACTGTCCGCATTGACCGCATTGAGCGCCGGAGACAGCTTCACAAGATCAAGTACCGTGCTCGTCGGGCTCTGCATCGCAATGTAAGTCTTTGAAATCGTCTGGACATTATGCGGAGCCGTCTCGATCTTCATCACGCCGCCACCGGCCTCATGATGATGACGGGAAATATGAACCGACACCGCCTCATTATCCCGCGCGGCAATATCAGACGGATGCCCGCGCACAGGGGAGGGCGCCCCCTTCATCGGAACGGACGATGCCCCCGTCGTGCGGGCATGCGGACGGTGCGCCGCCTTGTGATGTGTGGCCGCAAAGGCAGAGGAACACAGAAAACCGGCTGCACCGATCAGCGTGGTGGTCCCCTTAAGGAAGGACAGAAACCCTGCATCCCGCTCTGCTCTGCGCATGATCATACTCCTCTGCCGTCCGGCCCGGATGATGTGTCCCGTCAGCAGCGTTCCCACGAACACACGGGTATTCATATACTCTTCGCAACATTCCGAAATCACAACAATACCGAAGCACCTTTCTTCGTTCTGTTGCAAAACGGACACAGTCATGACCGGGGAAGCAGGTTGAAAATCCCGCAGACAGATCAGATGTCAGATTCTGCGCTATAGCCATACGCCGCCGGATTTGGCAGAAAGCGGTCATCAATGCAGGACGGCAAACGGCAGAACGCCGCGCGGCCGCAAAGACGGCCTCACCGGGGCCAGACAGGGAGAACCGGACGATGAGTGGTGGATACCGCCCCTATCAGCACATCGAACGTCGCAAGTCGCGGCAGATCCATGTCGGCAAGGTCCCGGTCGGCGGCGATGCCCCGATCTCGATCCAGACCATGACCAACACGCTCACCAGCGACGCGGAGGCTACCATCGCCCAGATCCGCCGCGCGGAGCTGGCCGGGGTCGATATCGTCCGCGTCTCCTGCCCGGATGAGGAAAGCACCGCAGCCCTCGCGGAAATCGTCCGCGAGGTGAACGTGCCGATCGTCGCGGATATCCACTTTCACTATAAGCGCGCCATTGAGGCCGCCCAGGCCGGAGCCGCCTGCCTGCGTATCAACCCGGGCAATATCGGCAGCGCGGAACGCGTGAGAGAGGTCGTCAGGGCCGCAAAGGACCACAACTGCTCCATCCGCATCGGTGTCAACGCAGGTTCTCTGGAGAAACACCTCCTCGAGAAATACGGAGAGCCCAACCCTGACGCACTGGTGGAAAGCGCGCTGGAACACGCAAAAATCCTGGAAGATCACGACTTCCACGAATTCAAGATCAGCGTAAAAGCCTCAGACGTCTTCCTCGCCGTCGCAGCCTACCAGCAGCTCGCGGAAGCCTGTGATCACCCGCTGCATATCGGAATCACCGAAGCCGGAAGCCGCCGCGCCGGAACAGTGAAATCCTCCATCGGTCTTGGCAATCTCCTGTGGGCCGGCGTGGGCGACACCATGCGCGTCTCGCTTTCCGCAGAGCCGGAAGAGGAAGTGCTCGTCGGCTGGGATATCCTCAAATCCCTCGGCCTTCGCCATCGCGGTGTGAAAATCATCTCCTGCCCGTCCTGCGCACGCCAGGGCTTCAACGTCATCCAGACCGTGCAGACGCTGGAAGACCGCCTTGCACACATCAAAACCCCGCTCACACTGTCTATCATCGGCTGCGTCGTGAACGGCCCCGGAGAAGCCCTGATGACCGATCTCGGCGTCACGGGCGGCGGCTCGGGCCGCCACATGGTCTATGCCGCGGGCAAGCAGGATCACACCGTCCCTGGCGATGACATGATCAGCCACATCGTCGATCTCGTGGAAGCAAAAGTCGCCGCGATTGAGGCGGAAAACGCCGCCGCAAAGGACAAGGAAGCCGAGTTCCTCGCAACGGCAAACTGAAAACACCGGATGTCCGCCCCTCTGGCGGACATCCGCCAGGTCAGGCAGATGATGCGCGTCTGCCTCAACATCCGGAGAAAAACCCTTGAGTATGATTCAGCCTGTCCGCGGAACCCATGATCTGATCGGGGAAGGGCAGAAGAAACATGCTCATGTGGTCGATACCGCCAGACGCATCACATCGCTCTACGGATTTGACGAGTGGCAGACACCCGTCTTTGAAGACACCGGCGTCTTCGCCCGCACGCTGGGCGATACCTCCGATATCGTCTCGAAAGAGATGTACACCTTCACCGATCGCGGGGGAGACTCACTCACCCTCCGCCCCGAAGGCACCGCCGGAATCTGCCGCGCGCTCATCACCAACGGCCTGACACAGACCCTCCCGCAGCGCGTGTTCTACACCGGCCCGATGTTTCGCTACGAACGCCCGCAGAAAGGCCGCTACCGGCAGTTCCATCAGATCGGATCGGAACTCATCGGCCCGTCTGAACCCATGGCCGACGCCGAAATCATCCGCATGGGCTACGACATCCTCATTGCCCTCGGACTCGAAAAAGACGTGGAGCTTGAGCTCAACACCCTGGGAGACCCCGAAAGCCGCCAGATCTGGCGCGACCGGCTCGTGGCCTATTTCACCCCCCTGCGCGACCGTCTCTCGGAAGACAGCCGCACGCGCCTCGAAAAAAATCCCCTGCGTATTCTGGACAGCAAGGCTCCCGAAGACCGCGAGCTCCTCGCAGACGCCCCGGATTTCGCATCCTGCCTGAACGAAACCTCCCGCGCGTTCTGGGATGACCTGCGCCGCAGTCTCGACGCGTTCGGCGTGCCGTTTAGGGAAAACCCCATGATCGTCCGTGGCCTCGACTACTACAGTCACACGGCCTTCGAATTCGTTACAACCCGCCTCGGTGCACAGGGAACGGTGCTGGCAGGCGGGCGCTACGAAGGACTGATCGCCGAAATGGGCGGCCCGAAAACCCCCGCAGTCGGATGGGGAGCCGGGATCGAACGCCTCTCCATGCTGCTCGAGAATTTCACACACGCCGAACGCACCGTCGCCATCATCCCGACCTCCGACACCATGCAGGGCGCCGCCGTCGATATGCTCAGCCACCTCCGCGGCGCCGGAATCCGCTGCGAGATGGCCTATCGCGGCAACATGAAAAAACGCCTCGAACGCGCCAATAAATCCGGCGCCGTCCGCGCTCTGATCCTCGGAGAGGAGGAGTTCGCCAGAGGCGTCATCCGCCTGAAAAATCTTGAGAACGGATCACAGACAGACCTCTCCGCCGACAGCATCATCGCGCAGCTCGTGCAGGAGGCGGCAGGAACCTCCGCATGAGTCTTCATGAACGGCTGGACAGAATCGTCGCCAGATCAGAAGAGCTGGAAGCCCTGCTGTCCTCGGGAATCACCGGAGACGATTTCATCCGCGCCTCACGCGAATACGCGGAAACGGAAGAAATCGTCCGCAAGATACAGGCCCTCCGAACCGCGGAACAGCAGATAGGAGAGGCGGAAATCCTGCTGGTGGACCCGGACATGAAAGACCTCGCCCGGGCGGAACTCGATACGCTCCGCGGCGAACTGGACAGCCTGCACCACGATGTCCGCATCGCCATGCTGCCAAAAGACTCCGCCGATGAGCGCAGCGCCATCCTCGAAATCCGCCCCGCCGCAGGCGGAGACGAGGCGGGACTTTTCGCCTCGGAACTCTTCGATGCCTATCGTCGCTACGCAGACATGCAGGGATGGCGCTTCGAGATTCTGGAATATGACGAAAGCGAACTCGGCGGCCTGCGCGAAGCCAGCGCCACGATCACGGGCGCAGGCGTCTTCGCCCGGCTGAAATACGAGTCCGGCGTCCATCGCGTCCAGCGCGTCCCGGCCACGGAAAGCCAGGGCCGTATCCACACCTCCACCGTCACGGTCGCCGTCCTCCCCGAAGCAGAGGAGGTGGACGTGCATATCGATGAAACCGACCTGCGGATCGATGTGTATCGCGCTTCCGGAGCAGGCGGGCAGCACGTGAACAAAACCGAAAGCGCCGTCCGCATTACACACATGCCCAGCGGCATCGTCGTCACGATGCAGGAAGAGAAAAGCCAGCACAAAAACAAAGCCAAGGCGATGAAAATCCTCCGCGCCCGGCTGTACGAGCAGGAACGCGCCGCTGCCCACGAAGCCCGCGCCTCAGACCGGCGCTCGCAGATCGGTACCGGAGACCGCTCGGAGCGTATCCGCACCTACAACTTCCCGCAGGGCCGCGTGACCGATCACCGTATCGGGCTGACCCTGCATAAAATCGACCGCGTCATGCTCGGTGAATTCGACGAGGTCATCAATGCTCTGATACAGGAGAATCAGGCCGCACTCCTGGCCGCAGAAAACCTGTGAGGACAGCACCCGGGCACCACCGCTGATCCGCCGACGGAGAGAGATCATGAGCACCACAGGCTCCCATCACTTCAGCTCCCCGCTCCTGAGCGCAGAAGTCAGCGCAGACGGCGCGGAACTCATCCGGCTCCGGACCGCAGATGGACAGGACCTCCTGTGGAATGCGGGAAAGGAATGGAAACGTCACGCCCCCATCCTGTTCCCGATCGTCGGACGGCTGAAAAACGACCGGGCAGAAATCGACGGCCGGACATACAAACTCACGCAGCATGGCTTCGCCCGGGACCGCGCCTTCACCTGGATTGAGAAAAATCCCGACGGCTGCATCCTCGAACTGGCAGAAGACCCGCAGACCCTGAAGCTCTGGCCGTTCCGCTTCCGCCTGAGGATTGAATACAGGCTGAGCGGCGCACGCCTGAGCGTCATCACAACCATCATCAACCCGGACCCGCAGACCGTCATGCACGTCTCACTCGGCGCGCATCCGGCCTTCCGCTGGCTATCGGAGCCGGGAACCAGACAGACCGATTACACACTGACATTCGAAAAACCCGAACCCGCACCGATCAGACGCGTAAAGGACGGCTTGCTGGCAGAAACGGGATTTCCAACCCCCGTCAGCGGAAAGATCCTGCACCTCACACCGGATCTCTTCAGAGACGACGCCCTGATCCTGGATTCGCTGAACAGCAGCGCACTGACATTCGGCCGCCCCGGGCACCCGGGTCTGCATATCTCCTGGGAAGGATACCGCGAGCTCGGAATCTGGACGAAACCCGGCGCCGGCTTCCTGTGCATAGAACCCTGGTACGGCTATGCCTCGCCCGAAACCTTCAGCGGCCCGTTCGAGGAAAAACCCGGACTGCTCCATCTCCCGCCCGGAGAAAGCTGGCGGGCCGCCTGGTACGTCGCACTCACAGACGCCTGAAACAGACACCTGAACATGCGCCGTATCATCATCGGACTATGTCTCCTCGTCCTCCTCGGCGGGCTGGCAGCCACGGGCCTCGCCTGGAGAGCCGCCACAGGACCCGGCCCGCTCAGCCAGGCCACGGACGTCGTCATCCCCAGAGGCGGATATGCCAGCACGATCAGTACCCTGCAGCAGGCAGGCGTACTGCGCGACAGATGGACGGATGAGAAAATCTTCCGCGCGGTGCTCTGGCTCACACGCCATGACGGCCCGCTTCACGCTGCGGAACTGACCTTCCCGGCACATGCCAGCATGACCGCCATACTCGCCACCCTGCGCCATGGCAGACCGGTGCAGCACATGCTGACAATCCCCGAAGGACTGACATCCGCACAGATACGCCCGCTGATCGATGCAGCCCCGGCCCTGACAGGCAGCACACCGGACATCCGCGAAGGCAGTATCCTCCCCCAGACCTACCAGTACGTCTACGGAACCAGCCGTCTGAGCCTGACACAGAGGATGCAGCACGCCATGGCGCGCAGACTCGCCGCGATCTGGAGCACCCGCGATCCCGCTCAGCCCCTCAGATCCCCCGAGGAACTGCTCACACTCGCTTCAATCGTGGAAAAGGAAACCGGACGCCCCGAAGAGCGCCCCATGGTCGCACGCGTCTTCCTCAATCGTCTGGAAGCGGGAATGAAACTGCAGTCAGACCCGACCACGATCTACGGACTGTCCGGGGGAGCCGGAAAACTCGGACGCCCCCTGACGCACCAGGATATGTCATCCGCAACGCCCTGGAACACCTACATCATCGCAGGTCTCCCGCCCGGACCCGTCTGCAGCCCCGGAGAGGCCGCACTCGCAGCCGTGGCACATCCCGAAGCGGGCAGGGCGCTCTATTTCGTCGCCATGCCCGACGGCACCACACGCTTCTCAGAAACGCTCACCGCACATAACGTCAATGTCGCGGAACTCAGGAAAAAACCTCAGTAGCTCTTGGATGAGGCCTTCTTTGAGGACGATGTCAGAGGCGGCAGGGAACTGGACTGAACGGAACCGGAAGACGACGAAGACGGCACATAATCCGGAGCCGCATCCTCAGACCCTGACGCCGCCGCAGAAGACCCGCCCGCCGCCGACGCGGCAGCAGACTTGCCGCCCACCTTCATCAGAATGGACCGCAGGGAATCAGCCGCCGGATTGTTCACCCGCATGGTGATGACAATATCCTCCGGACCAACCGCCTGATTGTAATAGCTCCGGTTGGCAGAACTGTTCACGGAAAGCTTGGACCCGCTCAGGGAAGCCCCGGCAAACAGCCCTTTGGACTTCTGGATACCCGTAATATCCGTGTTGGACCGCCCCGCATTGCCCGAGCCCACACCGGACCCCATTGTGGCAAAGGATGCGGAAGCATTGGCACCCAGCTTCATCTGACTGTCCAGCAGAGCCTGAAGCCCGCGATCCGTCATGATGAAAAACATCACCTGGGAATCCTGCATCCCGAGCTGCAGCCCGAACGATCCGCTGCTGAGCCTGTAAAACGCCGGATCAGACCACGATCCCTGCGCATCACGCGCCAGCAGCAGACAACCGCCGCCTGAACCGCCAAAGACAATCGACATCTCGAAAATCGACGGGCAGATCAGAACGGCACGGGCATCCCGTATGTTCTTCATAATCCCGCTGTCAGGCTTCGCTCCGGAAAACATGTCCTGAACCGTCAGGGTAGCCTTATCCACAAGCGTCTGCTGCGAGTCAGCCGCCCGCGCCGGAACAGCCGCCACAATGGAAACGCCCGCAACAAGAACCGCTGCCGCTTCACGCCAGACGCGCATCATCAGAAAACTCCGCTCAGCCATAACCGGCAGAATAATAAAGGTCGATTTGTGGCCATAGAATGGCCGGACGGACAGCCTCAGCGCAGCGGGACAGGAACACCGTTCACAGTCAGGACACCGCTCTTCCAGGACGCATCCCAGGTGTTGCGGCCATTGCTCTTATGGCTGACCAGCTTCGCCACAACCATCCCGGCCGCAAGCTTCGTCTGACTGTCAGACTGCGCCGCACTGATCAGCGTGTTCAGACCCGCAACCTCAAGATGTCCCGAAGCCTGCGCCGTATCCTGAGATCCCGTCAGAAGCGCGGACCCGTTACCGGAAAGAGACACATCACCGCGGCTGGCGGAAAACGAATCAATGTTCACATGCGCGACAGGCTCACCCGAAGGACGCCCGCCGACAGCCTGCATCAGGGAAGACAGCTCCTTCACAGGCATGCTGAAAGACGCCTGCGCCTGCTCCGGAAGCAGATCGGGAATGGTCGTCCCCTGAATGTTCAGACCATTCAGGGACAGAGCAGCCCCGGCATTCCCGCCATCAGCCTGAGAAACGGAAAAAGCAGCAGACTGCGCCTGAATGGTCAGACGACCGTTCGCAACACTCAGAGCGGACCAGGAAAACGAAGGACGGGCACCCGCCTCAAGAGCCGCTTCCGTCGCAGCACCCTGAGCCTTCAGCCAGTCGGTGCAGGCAGCAACATGGTGGTTGCTCATGGCCGTCAGAAACAGCACACTGGCCGCATCAGCCAGTTCTGAAGCACTCTGCGCATCCTTCGCTCCCGTCACCTTCAGGGACGACGCCTTCAGCGACGGACCCGCAGGAAGCGAAACCGTGACGTTCTTCTGAACGACAGTCCCCGCAGAGCGGGTCTCGTCATGGCGGATCACGGCACAGCTCCCGGGGACCGGGGCCGCCAGAGCCGACCCGGCAAGAACAGGAGCCGACAGAACAGGCACAGCCAGAACTGACGAAACCGTGAGGACAGGGAACAGGGCAGGGGGAATGGCGAAAATCTTCATCACGCAGTAAATCTGACGCAATCTAGGCGGCTGAGCAATGGCACGCGATCAGGTCAGCCCTTCGTAAACCGACATTCTCCGGCCACAGACCGGCAAAAAACAGAGAAGAATACCCGAATCATGCCCTTCAGACCTGACCCTTTCCTCATCAGCCTGATCGCAACGGTCATTCTGGCAAGCGTGTTTCCGTGCCACGGCGCGGCCGTACCGATCTTCCAGAACCTCGCCATCATCGTCATCGCCATCATGTTCTTCCTCCAGGGCGCACGCCTCTCGCGGGAGGAAATGGTCAAAGGCCTGACGCACTGGCGCCTGCACCTGGTCATCCTCGCCTGCACCTTCGTCCTGTTCCCCTTTCTCGGAATGGCCCTGCACAGCCTCGCCCCGGGACTCGTGAGCAATGACGTCTGGCTCGGAATCCTCTTCCTGTGCTGCCTGCCCTCAACCGTGCAGTCCTCGATCGCCTTCACCTCGATCGCCCGCGGCAATATCCCTGCCGCCATCTGCGCGGCAACCGCCTCAAACATCCTCGGAATTTTCATCACACCGCTGCTCGTCGGACTGGTCCTCGCAAAACAGGGCGCGGGCGGCGGCGGCGTGATGGCCATCGTCCTCCAGCTGCTCCTGCCCTTCATCCTGGGACAGCTCCTTCAGCCGGTGATCGGAGACTGGGCACGCAGGAACAAGAAACTCCTGTCCTTCACCGACCGGGGATCAATCCTGATCGTGGTCTACACAGCCTTCAGCGAAGCCGTCATGCAGGGCCTGTGGTCACGCCTCCCGCCGTCACAGATCGGTATGATCGCCCTGATCGACGCCGTCCTGCTCGCACTGCTCCTGATCATAACCTCAGTCGGATCAAAACTGCTGGGCTTCTCAACGGAAGACGAAATCACCATCACCTTCTGCGGCTCGAAAAAAACGCTCGCATCCGGCGTCCCCATGGCCAACGTGCTCTTCCCGCCCGCAACCGTCGGCTCCGTCGTGCTGCCACTGATGCTCTACCACCAGATCCAGCTCTTCGCCTGCGCAGCCCTGGCCCGGTATTTCGCACGCAGACCGGACACAACCACCGACTGAGGAAAGGACACGACAGTGCATGCAGCCGGACCGGATACCCGCCGGATTCCTGTTGAAATCGTGTTCGACTTCTCATGCCCGTGGTCATGGCTGGCCACGGAACGGCTGTTCTCACTGCTCGATGACAGGCCGGATATCACCCCGGACTTCACCTGGCGGCCCTTCCTTCTCGATCCTGCCGAATTCACCCCGGGCCGGCTGACACGCCTCGCACGGATACTCAGAGATCAGGCCGCAGAGCAGGGGCTGAGCTTCAGCCCCGGAGCACTCTCGGAACCGGCTCCCACCGTCGATGCACACAGACTGATCGCCTGGCTGTCCTCACGCACGGACGCGGAACCCGCCGTCAGATACATCTTCCACGCGCGCTTTTCAGAAAACAGGGACATCTCGGACAGGGAAGTCCTCACCGCTGCCGCCGGAGCGTGCGGCATGGAGCCCGAACGCGTCCTCCCGTTTCTCTCGGGAAAACTGCTCGCCGGACACGTCAGCGCGGACCACCGGCTCTCAGCCCGGCGGGGACTGAACGGAATCCCGGTCGTCCTCGCCGGACCCTACGCCATAACGGGCCTGCAGGATAAACCCGTCTACGAACGCCTTCTGGACGCCGCAGCCACAGCCATCAGGGCAGACAGCCACGACTGAACGGATCAGGACTGCCCCTGAGACTGCCAGGCCCCGGAAAACGAACGCTCCCCGGCACCTTCCGCAGCGGGAGCGGAATCCTCCTCCGTACCAGGCCAGAATCCCCGGGCAATCGCCGCCTGAATATCCTGAAGACGGCACTGAACCCAGTCCAGAAATTCATGAAGCCCGCGCAGAATGATCTGCCCCGAAGACTGATCATCCAGCCCCGCGCGCAGGAACTCCAGCGCCTCCAGAATATCCCCGCTCGCCTTCAGACCGTAATCCGTCCGCAACCGGCTGATGCTCACGTGCAGCATCCGCAGATTGGTCGCAAGAGACCGCGGAAACGCCTGACTTTTCAGAAGAAACCCGGTCACACTCTCCGGACTCATGTCCGAGGACATCACCCGGCGATACGCATGATACCCCGCAGCCGAACGCAGAACGGACGTCCACTGGCTGATATCAACCTGCGACCCCACAAAAGACGGGGAGGGAAGAAGCGTGTGATACTTGATGTCAATCAGACGCGTGATCTGATCGGCGCGCTCCAGATAACGCCCCGCCTGATAGAACGCATGACACTGATCACGGTAGAACGTCCCCTCCGTAATCCCCGCATGCGTCTGGCACTCCTGCTTGATCTTCGCACAGAGCTGCGTGATCACGGACGGACGGATATCCTCAGCCTTCAGCCCGCGCAGAAACTTCGTGAAGATATTCAGATGCGTCCACATCTCTGTCGAGATCAGCGGCCGCAGCGCCCGCGCATTCTCACGGACCGCATGGGACAGGGAGGAAATGGAGTTCGGATTGTCCGCGTCCGTCACATAAAAGGAAATTACACGCTCGGCCGAAGCCTCCGCATGGTTTTCCCTGAAACGGTCCACATCCGCATTGATCTGGATGATCGCATCCCAGCCGCTGCGCGCACCGGAACGGACAAATGTCTCCGTCACGTCAATCAGACGCGCCAGATTCTCAATGCGCTCCATATACCGCGCAAGCCACATCGCACTCTCGGCATAGCGGGACAGCAGAGGCTGCGGCGGAGCGGAAGAAACAGGATCAGTCGTGGTCCGGGCAATCATGATGCAAGCACCCACGTATCTTTGGAACCGCCCCCCTGGGACGAATTGACGACAAGAGACCCCCGCCGCAGTGCAACACGCGACAGACCACCGGGCAGAACCCAGGTGCTCCTGCCTGTCACGGCAAACGGCCGCAGATCAACATGCCGCGCCTCAAGCCCGCCCTCACACAGGGTCGGACACACCGACAGCCGGATCACGGGCTGACTGATATAGTTCGACGGATCAGCCAGCAGGCTGGCACGGAAAGTCTCAAGCTCGGCCTTCGTCGCATGAGGCCCGATGATCAGACCATAACCGCCGGACTCTCCCACAGGCTTGACAACAAGCTTCTCAAGATTGGCCAGCGTATAGGCCAGCCCCTCCGCCTCGCCGCAGATATGGGTCTCGACGTTGGAAAGGATCGGCTCCTCGGACAGATAATACCGGATCAGACGGGGGAGATAGGCATAAACCGCCTTGTCATCCGCAACACCCGTGCCGATCGCATTCGCAATCGTCACATTCCCCTTGCGATAGGCCGAAACCAGACCCGGAACGCCAAGCATGCTGCCCGGATTGAAAACCTGCGGATCAAGGAAGTTGTCATCAATCCGGCGATAGATGGAATGAACAGGCTTCAGACCCGCTGTCGTGCGCATATAGACACGGTCATTCTCAACCGTAAGATCACGCCCCTCCACAAGAGGAACCCCCATCTCACGGGCCAGAAAAACATGCTCGAAATAGGCGGAGTTATAAATACCGGGAGACAGAAGAACCACCTGCGGCTGGTCAACCCCCGCAGGCGCAACCTCCCGCAACGCACTGCTCAGACGCATCCCGTATTCATCAACCGGCATCAGATCGATCCCGGCCGCTATCTCGGGAAAGACACGCAGCGTCGCATGCCGGTTCTCAATCACATAGGACACACCCGACGGCGTACGGGCATTGTCCTCCAGAACCAGGAAATTCCCCTGCTCGTCACGCACCAGATCCGTACCGCTGATATGGACATACGTGCCGCCGGGAACATCAACACCCTCCATGATGCGGGCATAGTTCGCATTGCCCACAACCAGATCACGCGGAATGATCCCGTCCTTCAGAACCTTCTGGTCATGATAGATGTCATGCAGAAACATGTTCAGCGTCCGGACGCGCTGCTGCACGCCCGCATCGATCGTCTGCCACTCCTTCTGCTGCAGAATGCGCGGAATCAGATCAAAAGGCAGGATCCGGTCAATCGCATCACGATCCGTATAAACGGTGAATGTGATCCCGTGATTGTAGAACTCCTGCTCGGCAATGGCAGAACGATCACGAAGATCATCAGGGGGCAGGGCATTGAGCCGCGACCGGATCATCTCGATCTGGGGGTCGCTCCCTGCACCGGAGTTCATCAGCTCACAGAAAAAATCCGGAACCTTGTAGGAAGAGAATAAGCCGGCAGACATATGTTCGTTCATCCGTCCTTCCTGCATCAGGGCATCCGGAAGCAGACAGGAAGCCGCTTTCCTTCCCGTTCAGCCAAGCAAGTTTCAGGTCGTTCGCCAAGCGTAAAAATCTCGCAGGACCGGCGTTAACCATATTTTTATTTTTGAGACGCACTCTTGCCCGTAACCAGGAACAAACACGTCGTCGGAACGCACGGGCACGGGCGGACCGGAATTTTCCGAAAAGGAGACAGACTCCATGTCCGGCATTTCATCTCTCTCGCCCGTCTCAGCCTATCTGGTCTAAGGTCTGTGAGGATTCATCGTGAATGGATAACGGCTGCGGTGAGATAGATCATCGCGCTGAAGCTTTGATCTGTC
>NZ_JAJJND010000059.1 GCF_029759835.1 Acetobacter sp. AN02 | reverse complement strand
CAAACTCAAATCTACTTTCCTCGCAGCCGTGCAGTTCGCCTCAATCATCATACTGCTTAACTGACGACACGACGTAGCAATCAACGGTTGGTATTACTGACCGCTTCACGCAGACGTTTACGCGAGTTGCGCAGTCTGATCTGTTTCTGCCGTGCCTTGACATGGGGATCGCTGTCGGACTGCTTTGTTTCCTCCTTGATGTCATGTCGGCTCATGCGCAGTCCCTGCATGCGGTGGTAGCGCGTCCAGGCTTCATCCAGCACGACAAAGAGAGTCTGGACGATAAGCACGGCCCATATGGCGTGAAGTGAGAACGAGAAGAGTTCCGTGGCCAGGCGCTCGGGGCGCCAGACCGTAGCATCCTCGGCCTTGGTCAGTGTCAGGTGGATGATGCCGTAGAGCGGGATGCAGAAGCAGACGAGTTTACCAATAGATTTAATGGCCTCGACGAGGTTGTTGGCGCCGAAAATCCGCTTTACGCCTTTCAGCGGATTGAGTTTGCCAAAATTCGGAATGAGCGCTTCAGGTCTGATCAGGAAGCCTGACTGAAGCAGAGAGGTGGCAAGGCTTCCGGCGGCCGCGGCGGCAAGGACCGGGAGGGCAAGGGCAATGAAGCTGGTCGTGCCCAGATGGAAAAGGGCGGGAATCCCGGCGGAAGCCGTGTCGACAGTGCCGCTGTCGGAAATGAATGCCCCCATTTTCCGGACGAAATCCGAAGCCGCATGCGGGAATGTCATGGTCAGGCAAAGCGCTGCGCAGACGAGTCCGGAAAGAAGATGAAGTTCTTTCGACTGCGCGATATTGCCTTCTTTTCGCGCCTCCTCAAGCTTTCGGCCCGTCGGGGCTTCCGTGCGGTCTTCTCCCTCAGCCATACGGGTTCTCCGTCAGAAACCGGGCAGGCCGGACAGCAGGTCTGAGGCTCCGCTGTTCCAGGAAGCGATCATCGTACGGATGAACAGGGCCAGCAGAAGTACGTCGCCCAGAAGCTGCGCGGGCATGGCGATGGAATAGACCTGAATGGACGGAGAGAAACGATTCAGGAGTCCCAGAAAGGCAGGCCATAATGTTCCGATCAGAACAAATGGTGTTGCAAGCTGAAAGGCGAGTGTGAAGGACGCGGATGTGAAATGCGTGACGGCTGCCGCGACATCTCCGGCTGGAAGAAGATGTCCCGGCGGGAAGACCGCGAATCTGTGCGTCATTGTAAGCAGCGGGCGGGCATACAGAATCGGGGCCGTGCTTTGCGCGCCCAGGTCAGGATCGGGCTGAAGAACGGATGACAGTCCGGTCAGTGTTGCCAGAATCTGCATGGCAACGGGCATGGCCAGACAGACGAGCTGGGTGAGCCAGCCGATCAGCAGGCCGCAGATGATCTCCCCGCACAGAACGGTGAGAACGAAGGCCGGGCGAAGGACATCGTCGCGTGGCAGAGAGGTAAAACTCCCTGAAACGACAGGAAAAAGCAGGACGGTGATCGTCAGGGCGAGACCCGCCCGGATCATACCCGGCACTCTGGCTGCCAAATCCGGGGATCTGCATGGTGACGGCGGAGACGCGGCACAGGATGGCGATCAGCGCGAAGGCGTTCTGTGGCAGCTGCGCGACGAATGCCTCAAGAGGATCCGTGTTCATGTAAGCCCGGCGGCAATGACGGCGTCGAAAATATGCCGTGTGTAGGTAAAGAGCGAGGCGTACATAAAGGAGCCAGCCAGAAACAATGCGAGCATTGCGGCTGCGAATTTGGGCAGGAAAGCCAGTGTACTTTCGTTGATCTGCGTGACAGACTGAAAGATGGAGGCACAAAGACCGGCTGCCAGAGCGGCGGCAAGCGCCGGGGCTCCGGTCTTGACCGCGACCAGAAGAGTTTCCCGCAGCAGGGCGGCGATATCAGGTGGATTCATTAAGAGGTGTCCGGGAAAACTTTCCTGATTTATTCCCGGAAGAAATGAACGAAGCGTAAATTTGTAATGGTCTTCCGCAGAAATATACGGATGACAGGGGATGAGCGGACAGATGCGTAGAGAGGTCTGTTTTCACGTTTTTGTGAACGCAGAAAAAAACCATTCCCGGGCGATTGAACTCTAACAAGATTTGTTATTATAGTCACAAACAAGAACAGCATCCGGGATGAAACCCGGAGCGCCCTTCCGGGGGCGGTCAGCAGGTCCTTTGGGTCCTTCCGCCGCTCCCGGAAAAAATCCCGGAAATTCCCCGATATTCTGTCAGATAAGGATTTCTCCTCCCTTATCCTCGATCATGCTCCTGTAGGCCTCAGGCAGGGGGCGATTTGTGATGATCGTGTGAAAATCTGACAAATCTGCAAAATGTGCCGGGCGCACCACGTCGAATTTTGTGTGATCTGCCAGAAGAAAGCGCTTCTGCGCCCGTGCGAGGACCTGGCGTTTGACGGGCACCTCTTCGGTGTTGAAGCAGGTTACGCCGCAGAATGTGTCGATCCCCGCAGCGGAAAGAAAGGCTCTTGAGATTCGCAGGCCCTGCAGCACGCTGACCTCGGCCGGATTCTCGAAGACGAGATTACGGCGGTGCAGACGGCCACCGCAGAGAATGACCGTGCATTCCGGTTTGCGCTGCAGGGCGAGAAGCACGTTCAGGGAGTTGCAGATGGCGGTGAAGTGCATGTCATCGGGGATTGCATCGGCGACGAACGGAGTCGTGGTGCCGCAATCGAGAAATACGGTATCTCCCTCACGCACGAAGCTGGCTGCAATCTGCGCGATCTTGCGCTTTTCCTCCATCTGCTGGCCGGACTGCTCCGCCACGTAGTAGGGCGGGGTTTCGTAGCGGCTGGTGATATAGCCGCCAAGGACGATCACCTCCTCCTCGACCTCTCCGAGATCGCGGCGAAGTGTCATTTCCGAGACGCCGAGATCGGCCGCCATTTCCTTGAGGTGCACGGCTTTATGATCAACCAGCGCCTGTCGTATCCTGCTGAGCCGGGCAGTTCTGCGTTTTTCCATTTTATTCCCCGGGATGTCTGTCTCTCGTCTGAGAGGAGGCAGTTTACCCCACGGAGTCCCTGTCCGCGAAGCGGGGCCGTACACCGGATCGGGGGCATAGCCGTGCATGGGGACGCATGATATGCAGACGCCCCATGACAGCCGCGATTTTCCGCCCGACCCCTTTCAGGACCTGCGGCCGGAGCCGTTTCCATGACTGAATCCAGCTCTTCCCTCACTCATTCCGCCAGTCAGACATCCGGCCAGACCTATGGCAACGGAAGCGATGAGAGCCGCGCGTTTGTGCCGTCCTCCCGCCATCTCCTGGGAATTCAGGGGCTGCATCCCTCGCGGATCGAGCCGATTCTCGATCTTGCCGAATCGTATGTGCTGATGAACCGGTCGCGCAAAACGCCGCGGGATCTGCTGCGTGGCCGCACGCTGATCAATCTGTTTTTTGAGGACAGCACGCGGACCCGGACCTCTTTCGAACTGGCGGGAAAGCGGCTCGGGGCGGATGTGGTGAACATGTCCGTGGCCCAGTCTTCCGTGAACAAGGGTGAAACCCTGCTCGACACGGCGGCGACCCTCAACGCCATGCGGGCCGACCTCCTCGTGATCCGTCATTCGCAGTCGGGTGCCCCGGCGCTTCTGGCCCGGAAGGTTGATGCCTGCGTGATCAATGCAGGGGACGGCACGCATGAACATCCGACTCAGGCCTTACTGGATGCACTGACGATCCGGCGGCATTTCGGGCAGATCGGCGGTCTGACGGTTGCGATATGCGGAGATGTTTCTCACTCGCGGGTGGCCCGCTCGAACATCCACCTCCTGACATCCGTGGGCGCGCGCGTGCGGGTAATCGGACCTCCGACGCTGGTTCCCGGGGCAATTTCGGCGCTGGGCGTTGAGGTCTTTCACTCGATGGAAGAAGGTCTGAGGGACGCTGACGTCGTGATGATGCTGCGTCTGCAGAAAGAGCGGATGGCCAGCGGACAGATCCCCAGCATGCGGGAGTTTTTCCGCTTTTTCGGTCTCGACAGGCGCAGGCTTGCCCTGGCAAAGCCGGGCGCGCTCGTCATGCATCCCGGGCCGATGAACCGGGGCGTGGAGATCGACAGCCGGGTGGCGGATTCGGATCAGAGCGCGATCCAGGAACAGGTGGAGATGGGCGTGGCCGTGCGTATGGCCGTGATCGACCGTCTGATCCGCGCGGGACAGAATTGAGAGCCGGGACATTCAGCAATGACCACACTTCTTTTTGAGAATGTCCGCCTGATCGATCCGGCCTCCGGCCTGGATGAACCGGGGCGGCTGCTGGTGAAGGACGGGCGTATTGCCGGGCGTGACCGGGCAGGGGCGGAAGGGGCTCCTGAAGCCGCGGCCGTGATTGACGGAGGCGGAGCGGTGCTCTGTCCCGGCCTCGTGGATATGCGCGTTGAGATCGGGGAGCCGGGCCACGAATACCGGGAGACCGTCAGCTCCGCATCCCGCGCGGCTTTTGCCGGAGGTGTGACAAGCGTGGCGGTCCTGCCGACGGGTACGCCCGCGATTGACGATCCGGCGATGGTCCGTCTGCTGTGTTCCCGCGGGCAGGCTGCCGATACGGTGTCGCTCCTGCCTTATGGTGCCCTGACCAAGGGGTGCCGGGGGGAGGAACTGGCCGAGATCGGCCTTCTGGCCGAGGCCGGAGCCGTGGCTTTTACCGACGGAGCAAAGGCGGTCGGACCGGCACGGCTGATGCGGCAGGCGCTCACCTATGCCCGGGCGTTCGATGCGATGGTCGTGCAGCATCCTGAGGAGCCGTCTCTGGCCGGAGCCGGCTGTGCGACGGACGGAGAGCTGGCGGTACGTCTGGGGCTTCCCGGTATTCCGACGGCGGCGGAGGCGATCATGATCGCGCGGGATATACGTCTGGCCGAACTGACGAAGGGGCGGCTGCATTTCGGCCATGTGTCGACTGCGGAGGGCGTGGAGCTGATCCGCCAGGCAAAGGCGCGTGGTCTGAATGTGACCTGCGATACCGCGCCGCCCTATTTCGATCTGAACGAGACCGCCATCGGGAATTTCCGGACCTGGTCCAAGCTGTCTCCCCCGCTACGGCCTGAAGCGGACCGGCAGGCAGTCTGTGCCGGGCTTGCGGACGGAACGATCGATGCCATTGCCTCGGATCACACGCCGCGCGATGCGGATGACAAGCGGCTGCCTTTCGCGCAGGCGGCGGCCGGAGGCACCGGCCTTGCGACCCTGCTGGCGATAACGCTGGCGCGCGTGCATGACGGCACGCTGGGTCTGTCCGACGCGCTGGCCCTGATGACCAGCCGTCCGGCCCGGCTGCTCAGGAGTGCGGCAGGAACACTTGCGACCGGAGCGCTGGCGGATCTCTGCCTGTTTGCGCCGGACCGGATCTGGCAGATCATCGCGAAGGATCTGCCGGGACAGGCGCATAACACGCCGTTTGACGGGCGGGCCGTGGAAGGGAAGGTGCTTGGCACCTGGAAAGCCGGTGTGCGGGTTTTCGGAGACGCGCCATGATCTTTCATGTGCCGGAATATGCCTGGAAGCTGCTGATCGCCGTTGTTTTCATTTCCTATCTGTTCGGCAGTATTCCGTTCGGCCTGCTTCTGACCACACTGGGCGGGCAGGGCGATCTCCGCAGGATCGGTTCGGGGAATATCGGCGCGACCAACGTGTTGCGGACGGGCCGGAAGGATCTGGCAGCCGCGACGCTCGGGCTTGATGCGTTCAAGGGCGTTCTGGCGGTTCTGACCGGCTGGATTTTCTGCCCGCCGGAGGTTGCTGACAGAGGAATGGCCGTGGCGGCGGTCGCGGCGGTGATCGGGCACTGTTACCCGGTATGGCTGGGATTTCGTGGCGGTAAGGGCGTTGCCACCGGCCTTGGCGCGATGCTGGCACTTTCGCCGCTGGCGGGACTTGTCGGCTGCATGACGTGGCTTGCCGGTGCGAAAGTCACGAGAATCTCTTCCGCAGGAGCGTTACTGGCCTTTCTGGTCATGCCGGTCGCGACCCTGGCGCTGAACGGATTTTCCTTCGCGAGTTCGGCAAAGCCGCTGGCGGCCTGCCTGATCTCCCTGCTGATTCTGGCGAGGCATCACGGGAACATTTCCAGGATACTGAGCGGCACGGAACCGAAGATCGGCGCGTGAGGACGGAGCTTCCTGCCCTTCTGCGTCTGGCGAGAACGGAAAATGTCGGGCCGGTCACATGGCGGCGTCTGATGGCGCACACGGGATCGGCAGAGACGGCGCTGGAGGCTGTTCCGGAATTTGCGCGGCGAGGTGGCCGTAAGACATCTCTGCGGGTGCCGTCCCTTGCGGAGACGGAGGGTGAGATCGCGGCCGTGGAGGCGCTGGGCGGGCGGATACTCACCCTGCGTGATCCGGAATATCCACCGCTCCTGGCGGAAATTCCGGATTCGCCTCCGGTCATCAGCGTTCTGGGAAATGTGTCGCTGCTTGCACAGGATGGCGTAGCCATTGTCGGGGCGCGGAATGCATCAGCTGCCGGGATGAGGATCGCGGAGAGCCTTGCGACCGGGCTTGCGGATGCGGAGTTGGTCGTGGTGTCCGGTCTGGCGCGGGGGATTGATGGTGCGGCGCATCGCGGGGCGCTGTTCTGTGGCCGGACGGCCGCCGCCATCGCGGGCGGGCTCGATGTGGTCTACCCGCCGGATCATGCGGCTTTGCAGGCGGAAATCGCGGAGAAAGGCGTCCTCGTGACGGAGGCCCCGTTCGGCACGCAGCCGCAGGCACGGCATTTTCCCCGTCGCAACCGTCTGATCGCAGGTCTGAGCCTCGGATGCGTCGTGATTGAGGCGGCAGTACGTTCAGGCAGTCTGATCACCGCCGATCTTGCCGATCGTTACAGCCGTATGGTGTTTGCTGTTCCGGGTTCTCCGCTGGATCCCCGGAATACGGGCAGTAACGGCCTGCTGAAAAAAGGGTCCGTACTGACGGAGACGACAGAGGATATTCTGTCTTTTCTGCCCCGCCGGTCCCGTAATACCGGATTTTCCGAACCGGTGGCGGCATGGAATGACAGCTGGTCCTTTCCTGACCATGTTCGTGACACAGTGCTGCCACTTCTCTCTTTCACTCCGGTTGCGGTTGACGATCTGGCACGCCGCTGCCACTTCTCCGTTTCGGTCGTATTGTGTGTGCTGACGGAACTGGAGCTTGCGGGGCGGGCGTACATCCTTCCGGGTGGCCGTGCCGTTCGCGCTCCGGATCCCTGATCCGGGTCGGGGCTGCGCAGATCGCGCGACCTGGGAATGGTGAAGCAGATGCCGGAGGAAGTCCGGCCCGGAGTGCGTATGACTGACGTCGTCGTGGTTGAGTCGCCCGCCAAGGCGAAGACGATCAACAAGTATCTTGGTGATGGCTACACCGTTCTGGCCTCGTTCGGTCATGTGCGCGATCTCCCGCCGAAAGACGGCTCGGTCCGTCCCGATGAAGATTTCAAAATGGACTGGGCGTCAGATGAGCGCGGCCGCAAGCAGGTTGCTGCCATCGCCAAGGCACTCAAGGGAGCCCGCACGCTCTATCTCGCAACTGACCCGGATCGGGAAGGGGAGGCGATTTCCTGGCATGTCCGTGCCATGCTGGAGCAGCAGAACGCGCTGAAGGGCGTGGAGGTCCGTCGTGTGACCTTCAACGAGATCACCAGGAGCGCGATCAGAACGGCCATGGCGCAGCCGCGTGACCTCGACCATCCGCTGATCGATGCCTATCTGGCCCGCCGCGCCCTGGATTATCTTGTGGGCTTTACGCTCTCTCCGGTGCTGTGGCGCAAGCTGCCCGGCTCGCGCAGCGCGGGGCGTGTGCAGTCCGTGGCGCTGCGTCTGGTCTGCGAGAGAGAGGCGGAGATTGAGGTCTTCCGTTCCCGCGAGTACTGGACGGTCACGGCCGGGCTTACGACACCTTCCGGTGCACCGTTTACCGCGCGGCTGACGCATCTGGACGGGAAGAAGCTCGATCAGTTTGATCTCGCGACGGAAGAACAGGCCACCGCCGCAAAAGCGACGGTCGAGGCGGCCTCCCTTGCGGTGCGCTCTGTTGAGCGCCGCAAGACCCGGCGCAATCCATCGGCGCCATTCATTACCTCAACGCTGCAGCAGGAAGCCTCCCGCAAGCTGGGAATGAGCGCACAGGTGACGATGCGGACGGCGCAGCAGCTGTATGAAGGAATTGATCTGGGCGGAGAGACCACAGGTCTGATCACCTATATGCGAACCGATGGTGTGACGATGGCGGCAGAGGCCGTAACGGCCATCCGGGGGCATATCGGCAAGGAATTCGGCCCGGCCTATCTGCCGGATCGTCCGCGTGTCTATACGTCGAAAGCCAAGAACGCCCAGGAGGCGCATGAGGCGATCCGCCCGACGGATGTCGGCCTCACGCCTGCCTCTGTCGGGCGGCACCTCTCTGATGACCAGCGGAAACTGTACGAGCTGATCTGGAAGCGTACGGTCGCGTGTCAGATGCAGTCGGCCGAGCTGGATCAGGTGGCGGTCGATATCGGGGACCAGGCAGGAAAGACGATTCTGCGGGCAAATGGCTCCATCATCTCCTTTGACGGTTTCCTGAAGCTGTACAGCGAAGGACGTGACGAATCCGACAAGGCTGCCGATGATGAGGACCGGATGCTGCCGCCGATGGCGGAGCGTGATCCTCTGAAGATCCGAGAGGCCGGGACCGAGCAGCATTTCACGCAGCCTCCGCCGCGCTATACCGAGGCATCGCTGGTGCGGAAGATGGAGGAGATCGGGATCGGTCGTCCGTCCACCTATGCCTCGATTCTGACGGTTCTGCGCGACCGCAGCTATGTCCGGCTGGAGAGCAGGCGCTTCATCCCGGAGGATCGCGGGCGGCTGGTGACAGCATTCCTCGTCTCGTTCTTCGAGCAGTACGTGGATACGCAGTTCACGGCAGCTCTGGAGGAGCAGCTCGACGATATCTCCGGCGGGCGTGTCGAATGGCGTGAGGTGATGCGTGCCTTCTGGGAGGCGTTCTCCGCGGCTGTCTCGCAGACAAAGGACCTGACGATCACCGATGTGATCGATGCGCTTGATCGCGATCTCGGGCCGCATTTCTTCCCGGTTCCTGTCGATGGCAGCGATCCGCGGCACTGCACGGCCTGCGGCACGGGGCGACTCGGGCTCAAGCTTGGCAAGTTTGGCGCGTTTATCGGATGTTCGAACTATCCCGAATGTCAGTACACACGCCGTCTTGCCGTTGAGGGCGGAGAAGCCGATGGTGCCGAGGATCTCAAGGACGGCCCGCGCGTGCTCGGATCCCATCCGGAGACGGGGGAGGAGATCACGCTGCGGCGCGGTCCCTGGGGGCTTTATGTCCAGCAGGGTGAGCCGGACCCGGAAGATAAGAAAGCGAAGCCGAAGCGGGCATCCCTCCCGCGCGGTATGACGGGCGAGACGATCACGCTCGATCAGGCTGTAGGGCTCCTGTCCCTGCCGCGCCTTGTCGGGCTGCATCCTGAAACCGGCGAGCCGATTCAGGCAAGTCTCGGCCGGTTCGGACCTTATGTGAAGATGGGTGCGGTTTACGGGTCGCTCGACAAGGATGACGATATCCTCACCGTCGGGCTGAACCGGGCGGTTGACGTGCTGGCGAAAAAGCTGGCGTCCATCCGGACACTGGGGGCGCATCCGAAGGACAGCGAGCCGGTGGTGGTGCGCAAGGGGCGTTTCGGGCCTTATGTGCAGCACGGGCAGGTGGTAGCGACGCTGCCTCGCGGCAGCGACATGGGTGAGGTGACGCTGGACGAGGCGCTGACGCTTCTGGCTGAAAAGGGCAAGTCGCTGAAGCCGCGTGGCGGAGCGAAAAAAACCACGACCAGGAAGACGACAGCGAAAAAAGCTGCGGCAGAAGGCGATGAAACGCCGAAAAAGCCCCGGGCTAAGGCTGCAGCGAAAAAGGCCCCTGCATCAGAGGCTAAGCCGAAAGCAAAGAAGGCTGCTCCGAAAAAGAAGGCAGCATCGGAATAACCGGAGGCTGCCTGAGTCTGTCCGGCGGGAATCTGCATGAGATTGTAGCGTATAGCGTTGCCTCAGGTGGTTTCCGGACGGACTTTCCCGATCAGGTTCTGCAGGAGGCGGAAGATCTGAGGCCGGTTACGGCTGCGGATGTCCTTTCCGAGGGCGGTGAGGATCTCCGGCATGCCCCCTTCCGTACGATCGATGATCCGGAGGCGTGTGATCTCGACGATGCGGTGCATGTCAGCCGCCTGCCGGAAGGCTGGCTGCTGCGTGTGGCCGTGGCTGATGTCGCGTCCTGTGTCACGCCCGGCTCAGCGCTCGATATGGAAGCGCGGCTGAGAGGAAATTCGGTTTATTTTCCCGGTCTGACCCTGCCCATGCTGCCGGAGCGCCTGTCCGGGAATCTGTGCTCTCTGCTTCCCGGGGAGGACCGGTCCTGCCTGGTTTTTTCCCTGAGTTACGCTGCTGATGGTCTCTGCACCGGATTTGCAGTCAGGCGGGCCGTCATCCGCAGTGTTGCAAGAGTCACTTACGAGGAGGCCGATTCCGGGTGTGTCCCGGAAGAGATGACGGAGCTGGCGGCCCTACTGGAGCGACAGGCAGAGCGTCGTGTCATCATGGATCTGGCTCTGCCCGAGCCGGGGCTGCGTCTGAATGCAGCAGGGGACGTGGCGGAAATTGTTGCCAGACCCAGAACCTCTGCCCGCAGAATGATCGAGCTGTTTATGGTGGAGGCCGGACGTATGGCCGGCGCTAGCCTGGCCGACAGATGTGCGGATGACGTAATGTTCCGGTGCCATGCCCCTCCGCCACTTGCACAACTGCGGCGGCTGTTTCGTGCGGTCTGTCCGGATGCACCCCGTGCCCTGTCACACAGGCTGGACCGGCGGGAACTGCTGCGCGAGGTGAGGAGGATGGCGCAGTCCTCTCCGGTTGCGGGGCATGCTCTGTGGAAAATACTGCGTCCGGCTGAATACAGTATGACCTCGGGATCACATGCCGGGCTTGCTCTGCCTGTCTACACACAGGTGACAAGTCCGATCCGGCGGTATGCCGATCTTCTCGCGCACAGAAGCCTCACGGGACAGAAGGCGGGAAAACCGGATGCTGCTCTTGCACAGAGACTGATCCGGGCTGAGCGGCACGCTGCCACCGCTGTAAGAGAGGTGATCAGCCGGGCAGCGGGCGCATTCCTGCTGCGTGAAAATATACAGCATGAGGCGATCATACTGGAATCAGGCAGAAATCAGGCAGAAGTGATGCTGCTGTCCTGCGGCCTGACCGGATACTGCACGGTGCCCCCCATTGTAACGGGCGCAAAGATGAGCGAGAGAGAGACGTTCAGGCCACCGGACCAGGGGGCAGCGTTGTATAGTCTGACAGACGACCATCCTCAGCCCCGGCCTCCTGTGTCCGACCAGGTTCTCCCGGCAGCAGAAATATCTCATGAGCAGAACAGACGGAAAAACGGTTTCCCGAGAGCCGGGACTTCTGTCCGTGTCCGGCCGACCGAGACGTGCGGGCAGGTATTTCCTCCGGAATTTCATCTGATTCCGGAATGAGCACATGCTTCATGTCACGTCCGGCCGGAGCCGGACCTGTGCTCTCCTGCTGCAGGCGCGAGACGGTTTCCGTCCGGCTCCGGATTCTGCTGCTTGCGGCTGTTCTTGCCACGGTAACGTTCCCCCACAGGACTTCTGCGGCGGAGACCGCACCGCCTGCCGCTGTCGGATCCCCTGACAGATCATCGGCTTCTTCCGGAAGCACGGATACGGGTCAGCAGGCTATGGAAGGCAGACCGGCGCAGCCATCGGTTTCTCCGGCCGCTCCGGCAGATGCGTCCCCGCCACCGCCTGCTCCGGGCAGGCCTGATACGGCGGAGCCGTCTTTTCAGGCAGAGCGGGCGGATACGGCCATGACCCGCTCCGTCATTTCCATGGCTCTCGAATTTCTGGAGCCGCGCACGCTTGAGGTCTATACGCCGCGGCAGCTGGTTGTCTGGGGGCTGGGCGGCATTTCTGCGCTGGACCCTGCTCTGACCGTGCGGATGGATGCCACCGGACTGATCCTGTCTGAGAAAGGACAGCCGATTCTCATCCGTCCGGTCCCGGCAGCGTCCGATGGCCACGCCTGGGCCGATGTTGCGGCCGGTTTCTGTGCGGCCGCCTGGGAGCATTCCGAGACGATCCGTGCCGCCGGACATGCCGGACTGCGCGAAAGTTTTTTCGGAGAGCTGTTCAATCATCTCGATCCGTATTCGCGCTATATTTCCGCATCCGATGCAAAATCGGACAGGGAAGAGCGTTCGGGAGACGTTGCCGATGTCGGCCTGACGCTGCAGGACGCCCCGGCCGCAAGCCATGTCAGGCGTCGGCACCGGGGTGCCTCGGACAGAAAAAGCGTGGCCTCACCAGTCATGATTTCAGCAGTCAACGCCAATGGTCCGGCCTGGCCCGCGGGTGTGGATGTGGGTGAATATCTTGTCTCTGTGGGCGACCGGTCTACGGCAGGGCACACGGCAGAAGAGGTGTCGGGCTGGCTTGAGGGTGATGCCGGTTCTCAGGTGACATTGCGGGTTTCCCCCGAACCGGACAGGCGCGGGCGGCAGATCGTGCTCCGGCGCTCTGTCGTTCCGCCCGAGACCGTCTTTGCCTTTACGACCGGTCCTCTGGTGATCCTGCGGATGACCGGGTTTTCCGCCAGCACGGCGGATGAGATGAGTCAGTATCTCGATCAGGCCATGGAAGACGGGCATCTGAAGGGGCTGATTCTGGATCTGCGCGGAAACCGTGGCGGCGTGCTGCAGCAGGCCGTGACCGCGGCGTCGCTCCTTCTGGATCGGGGTGTTGCCGTCGTGACGAAGGGACGCGATCCTCAGGCAAATCACGTCTGGGCCGTGCGTGGCGGCGATATGACGAGTGGGGTGCCGGTTGCGATTCTGGTCGATGGCCGGACAGCGAGTTCAGCGGAAATCCTCGCGGCGGCACTGTCGGATCATCATCGCGCTGTTGTGATCGGAAGTGCTACGCTCGGGAAAGGACTGGTGCAGACAGTCGCGCAGATGCCCGACGGCGGGGAGCTTTTTGTTACCTGGAGCCGTGTGCTGGCTCCTCTGGGCTGGCCTCTGCAGGGTCTGGGCGTCATGCCGCAGGTCTGCACGAGTCTTGGTCTGCTGGAGACCAGGCGCGAACTGGATGGCCTGGCCGGGAAAAAGGACGGAGAGATTCTGCAGGCTGCGGGAATTCTGCGGCAGTTGCGTTATCCCGTCCCGGTGCCGCGTATTCTGGATCTGCGGAAGAACTGTCCGGCGGCGGCTGGCAGCGATACCGATCTGGAGGTGGCGCGGGAGATCCTCGAAAGCCAGAGTCTCTACAAGGCGGCCATAGCCCTTGTTCCTGAATCCTCGGCAGTGAGATCGGATTATGAGTGAGTCATCGCGGCTGAAGGCAGGGCTTCGGGCATCTGCCATTCTCCGGACGGCCGCGCAGCAGGGTCTCTCTGCCATGCGGCTGCGACGGGGGGATGAGGACGCGGGCAGTCTGGTGCTGGTTCTGCGCCATCGGGATGGTCGCGTGATGGTGATCAGTGAGACGCGTGACGCTGAAGGGGTGCCTGCCTGGATGCGTGTCAGCGGAGAGCAGCCCGTGGACGAAGAAGCCGCCGCAGCCTGTGTCGACAGACGGGTGCGGCAGGATCCGGATCTGTGGGTGCTGGAGACCGAGACGACCGATTTCAGCCCGCCTTCGGGAGGCAGATTGCTGTGAAACTTTCTCCGGCCCCGGGGTTTAAGCCCGGGATATCCGGAATCTGTCATGCAGGGCGTGTTTCTCCGGTCACACGGTCTGCGGAAGGGTGCGGGGTATCGGGCTGATTTCCCGGCATCCCTTGCGCCGGAGGCCGGTTTCGGCAAAACAGAAGCCTTGAAGAAGACAGACGTCGGGAACGAACGGCCTCTATCGTCCGGGCCGGTATTTCAGGGGCGATGCAGGGAGACAGGTATGAGGCTGCGTTTCGGGTTTCTCTCAGGCACAGTGCTGTGCTCGCTTTCCGGCCTGTTTGCCGCGTCCGTCGCCCATGCCCAGCCGGTTCAGGGGCTTTATATTTCCGGGGCAGGCGGTGCGTCCTTCAATCAGGATCAGAGGGTTCGTTCCAGCCCGATGTTCCCCGACGGCCGGGATCGCTGGAAAACCGGTGTCACCGGTCTCGGTGCCGTGGGCTGGGGACTGGGGAACGGCTTTCGCGTCGAGGTTGAGGGAAATTACCGCAACTTGGGCTATAAGCGTCTCGTCTCCAACAGCCTTCCCGATAACCGTGGCGACGGCCGGCGTCAGACCTATGGCGTCATGGCCAATGCCATGTTCGACATGGATGTCGGCAGTCCTTACATCTTCCCGTATTTCGGAGCCGGCGTAGGCTACGGATGGACGGCGATGAACACGACCATCACCGCTCCGGGAAATATGCTCAGCCAGCATGTGGGGGGCACCTACGGGGCGTTTACCTATCAGGGTATTTTCGGCCTTTCCTTCCCGATTCCGAAGGCTGTCGGGCTTTCCTTCACGACGGAATACCGCTTCTGGACGATGCTCGGACCGCAGGGCCATGGCTCGGAAGCGTGGGGAACGATCGGCGGGCATAACATGCCCAAGGAATACAGCTACGCCACCGGTAATCGTAACACCATTACCGATTTCAACCATTCCCTGATGGTCGGGCTGCGCTACGAATTCAATCCTGCTCCCCCGCCGATGCCGCCGGAGCCGCCTGTGACTGCCGTTCCCACACCGGCAGTGGATCGCAGTTATATCGTATTCTTCGACTGGGATAAGACAGATCTCAGCAGCCGGGCCCGTGCGATCATATCTGAAGCCGCCCGGGCCTCGACCAGCGCGAAAACGACCCACATAGAGGTGCAGGGATACAGCGATAATTCCGCAGCTCATCCGGGTGCGCGCGGGAAAAAATACAATCAGGACCTGTCAGTGCGCCGCGCTCAGGTGGTCAAGGCAGAACTGGTGCGTGACGGTGTGCCCGGCCCCGCCATCGATGTCGTCGGCTTCGGAGAGGAGCACCCGCTGGTCCCGACGGGACCGAATGCGCGTGAACCTCAGAACCGTCGCGTTGAGATCGTCATGAAATAAGCGGAGCATTTCTGCTCCTCAGAAGCTGTCTTTCTCCCGTCTCAGCCTGCCCAGCGTCGCTGCATCCGGAGCGCGAAGGAACGGGTTGCAGGCGCGCTCGCTCCCCAGGGTGGAGGGGACTGTCGGTCTGCCCGCCCTGAAGAGTGCCTGAACGTCTTCCTCTCTCTTTTCAAGAGCTGCGTTCTGCGGGTCCGCATGGCGGGCGAAGCGGGCATTGGACAGTGTGTATTCATGTCCGCAGCAGACCAGAGTGTCATCCGGCAGATCACGGAACTTCGCGAGGCTGCGGAACATATCCTCGGGCGTTCCCTCAAACAGCCGTCCGCAGCCGAGAGAGAACAGCGTATCGCCGCAGAACAGCGCTGACGGCGAATCAAGGACATATGAGACAGCACCGTTCGTATGTCCGGGTGTGGAGAGAACCCGGAATGTGGCGTCTCCGAACGGGAAACTGTCGGATTCACGGACGGCCATATCCAGCCGGGGCATGCGCGAGCCCTCATCTGCCGGGCCGATCAGGCGGGCTCCGAATTCGCGGCGCAGTTCATCGGCGCCGCCTGTGTGATCGGAATGATGATGCGTAAGAATGATCAGATCGAGCGCCCCGCCTGCAGCATTGACGGCTTTCCGGACGGGATCGGCTTCTCCGGGATCGATAACCGCGAGTCTGCCGGTTGAATCTTCCCTGAGAAGCCAGACATAATTGTCATTCAGAGCCGGGACCGGTTGTATGGAAACGGACATCCTGTCTTGTTCTCCCTGGATCGGGGTGAGGAGAGCTTCGCGTCGTGAGCACCGAAAGCCGTCTGCCGTCGGGATTTTACCACACGGAATTCGGGCAGAACGTGGCCCGGGTGATCAATGCGCGCCTGCGCCGGTTCTGGCCTGATCTCAGGGGGCAGAGCCTGCTGTGTGTCGGGTATTGTGCACCCTTTCTGGTATTTCCGGAACCATATGTTTCCGTCAGTGCCTGCTTTCCCGAATGCCTTGCCCCGGGAGATGGTGCCGGTGCGGGTGGCTGTATTGCCGACGCACAGTCTCTTCCTTTTCAGGATCTGTCCTTTGACAGGATCATTCTGATTCACGCTCTGGAGACGGCCGCCTCCCCGGACAGGCTTCTGAGAAATGCCTGGCAGCTTCTGCGTGATGACGGGCGGCTGCTGATCGCAGTGCCGGCGCGCAGGGGAGCATGGGCCTGGAGCGACACGACACCCTTCGGTCGCGGTCGCTCCTATTCCGGCAGGCAGCTTACGGAACTTCTGACGCGCGGATTGTTTCATCCTGAACGCAGGGAAAAGGCACTCACGCTGCCACCGTTTCCTCCTCTCTACCGAGGAAGAGCAGCCGGATTCGTTGAGCGTTTTTCTCTGCCGAGGGCAGGAGGTCTTCTGGTGGCTGAGGCGGTGAAGGATATGTGGAGCGGTCTGCCGGCTGTCCCGGCAGGCAGCAGACTGAAGGAGGCTGCGCGTCATGTCCGCCGCCGTAAGCGGCCTGACCCGGTGTTAAGACGCGATTAATGTATCGGGGGCAGTCTGATCCGGCCGGAGGGAGAGAATCCTACGGCGTGTCGTCAGTTAAGCAGTATGATGATTGAGGCGAACTGCACGGCTGCGAGGAAAGTAGATTTGAGTTTG
>NZ_JAJJND010000058.1 GCF_029759835.1 Acetobacter sp. AN02 | reverse complement strand
ATGATCAGCATCCTGTGAATCACATTTTTAGCCCAATGGGTACCCCGTGAGTCTGATCAAGAAACGGTTGGTATAAAGCCTTGCATGCAAAAGGATTCCGCTACCGTCTTCATGACCGGAAACTGCCAGGGCGGCCTGATATCGTTCTGCCCCGCTGGAAAGCTGCGATTCTGGTTCATGGCTGTTTCTGGCATGGCCATCACTGTCATCTGTTCCGGCTGCCCAGAACTCGGACGGAATTTTGGCGGGCCAAAATCTCCGGCAACAGGGATCGAGATGACAGAAACCGCCAAGCCCTGCTTGAGCAGGGATGGCGGGTCCTTGAAGTCTGGGAATGCGCCATGCGGGGGCCCGCCCGTCTTCCGTGGGAAACGCTACTAGCGGAAACCGTTTCCTGGATCCGGTCTGACAGGAAACTGTACTCTCTTCAGGAAGAAGCTATCCGGCTGGAGAACAGCTCCGGCTTCTAAGATCTCGGAACCGGGTTTCAGCCACTTCCCAAGACACCTGGCTGTCGGAAACCTGCCGAACTTTTTCCAGATCGAATGGTTTGCGGGGTTGGTAATAGTCCCCGTCCCCCAGAACGAGCCATCCACCCAGTCCATGTGCAGACAGGGAAGCCGTTACTTGATCGATTTCTTCTTCACTGGGCGAACGGTGCTCCCCAAGCGTTGCGTGACGGCCGTCCTCGGCAATGATCATCCAGCGCTTCATTTTTTTCCCTTTTCATCAGACACAGATCTGTTCCAGCTTTAGATCCCCAGCCCACAGGCTGCTATTCCCAAGGTCAGTCTGTCCCGTCTTTAACAATCCTGTAAACGAAAAGCTCTTGTCGGCGGATGCGGCAGGACGTCCCGCCGGAAAGAAATTCTGCAAAGGGCTGTCCCCCATCTGCGACCCTTACAAAAACGCCTTCAAAACCTGCTGCGCCCACTAGGCTAGCTAACATGGGAGTCAGGTGGGCAACATCCAATGACAAGAAACTCACCACCTTCTGGTTCCGGGGAGCGACGCTTCAGCAGACAGCTTCCGGCGTTGGTAGGACCGTTGCCAGCATTGCCTTTCGTCTGGTTGCACTCGACATCTTGGAATCTCTTCATGTCGAAAACTATACCCGGAAGCAGGAAAATCCGACCTAATTTCCTAAAATTCTCTGAGAGAAAAGACCAATGCATACACCATGCAGACTACCGCGAATCCTTGATCTCAACAGTCATGATCTCTGTCTGGAAATCCTGTTCTGTGGCAAACATCAGCTTGTGAGAAAGCGAAGGGTGGGCTTGAACGTTGAAAATGTTCTAAGAGCCTGTTTGAAAGATCACGAGTGGGCATTCCTGCACATGAGATTGGTCTCCGCTCTTTAAGCGCAGTTGCTAGTCTTACAAAGACCATGCGCCAAAAACCAATGGTCATTTAATAAATATTAGACATTTTTACTGTACAAGATCCAGTAAATTGAATATAAACCTCAATTATTTCATATAATTCAGTAATTTTAGACATCAATTAAATTCCCCGATCAGGATCTGGGCTTTGGAACCAGATTGATAGATCCTTAATTGTACCTAACCAAGCCCTAAAAAAGACCTGTCCTAATTTGATTCCAAAGGTTTATTTAACGTCTACTCTGATTTAGGATCAAAAGAGTAGGCGCACGCAGTTATCATGCCTATCAGGAAGGATTGGGAGGCCACGGTGGACGAGCACAACTTGAATGCCGAAGTTACCCTGACAGTCCGGTTGTACACTGCCCCATCGCAAAATCTTGCAGGTCACCTGTGCTCAACTACGAGACGCGTAGCAACAAGATGAAGATCAAGGTTCGACAGAAGCTGTTGTACTACTTATTGAGGCTCTTCAAAGTTGATACTGATTTTGGCACGAGGAAGCCGCAAGACCAGAAGATCGCGATATCTCAACAGGAAAGTCATTCATGAAGATCATGGATAGACTGTCCCGCATATTTGGAAGTCGCAAACAGACGGCGAGCGAACTTGAGAGCCATGTTCTTAGACCTTTCGAGATCCGACTGATCGCTGAAGGGAAGCTCGATAGGCTTGTCGAATTTGCGGCATCTTCTCGCCTTCACGCTACTGACCTGCAGGGAGATACACCTCTCCACTTTGCTGCACGTACAGGCAGTCTGGCCGTGTGCGATCTCTTTATTCGGTCAGGCGCTGACCCCGACGCACTGAACCATGATCGACAGACGCCTGCTGAAGTGGCATTTGCCGAAGGCCACGGTCTCGCCTCGCAGCTTCTGTCGTCGCTTGCGGCGCCACCTCGGGAGACAGAAACGCTTAGCCAGAGCCTAGGCTCACTCGCTACCGAGACTGCTGTTGCCGGGCCAGATGCAATTGAGGATTGCCGTTTCACCGTTATTCAGAAGACTGAACCAACCGTTAGGGTTGACGACCTCGATGACCTGTTGAATTTCGAAGCCAAGGCAGAACCAGAGGAATTCTTCAATTACTATGCGGGCGCCACGGCATTCGGGACATTCATAACACTTGCCAGTCCGTCACCTGTGGTTTCGGACAACGAAGCGGCGGACTGGAATCTTGACCTTTCACCTGCGCCGATTGCCGGAGAAGGGATCGGCTCAGACACCTGTACCTCTATAACGATAGATTACGGTGCGGAAAATGACTTCCTGAAGGTCCGCAAGAGTGGCCGAAAATCGAACAAACGCGCAGTCGTCCATACTGGTACGCGGATGTCGATCGACCCGGATTTCTGCCTCATTTGGTCAGAAGAAATTTTGGCCAAGGGCTGCTGCTCCCTTAACGATATCGACCGTCTAGTCGACGCCTGCGAAGGGAACGGTGATTTTGAGGAATTACGTATCAATCTCAAACGCAATTTGGAGGCAGCAGGCTTCGACCTCGAACATGCGACCGGGCACGATATGGATCTATGGTATGTCATCCCGGACATTTCGTCCGATGATCTAGCCGATGCTATCGAGACGGCCCTTACACGTCGAACGCATCTGCCTGGCACACAACGCTTCGTCATGAACAAATCTGACGAACTTCAATTGCTTGAGCCGATGATACGGGCCAAACAGGAACTCCAGCTTAGTATCCTGTCCTCCGAGACCGCTGTCGTAACAATCCTCGACGTCATGAACAGCATCCGCGACGGTTCGCGAGACCCCGCCTCAGTGTCTCTTAGAACTATCATCCCCTCGCGTCAGAACCATGCAGAGACATCCAAAGTAATGGAAGCTGTCGACACCCTGAGGTCGTGGCATACCAGCGGACGGATGCTGGACGGCAAACAACGACGAAAAGCACTCGCCGCGCTCGATGCATTGGATCTTTCTCTGGCATTCCACAAGGAGTTATTTCGTAGACTCCAACAGTTCCCATCGTCTCAAAACGAGGCCAGTACGTTGAAAGCTGAGATACTGGTCTTTGAAGCCGTCAACGAGCGCCTTATCCGCGAGCATCTGCCCTACGTACGGCGTTTTGCGTCGCGGAACGTGGTTGAAGGAGAAGATCCAGAGGACGTCTTTCAAGTAGCGTTCATAGGTTTACAGCGTTCTACAAGACGATTTAACCCAGAACTTGGCTATCGCTTTCTCATCTACGCCACTTACTGGATGCGGCAGGCAATCACGCGATGGCGCGCTGATGAAGGCGCGGCAATCCGCATCCCCGTGCACCGAAACGAGAAGATTACCAAGCTTGATCGTGCCTTGGACAGACTAGACGTCCGAGTCAATGCCATCATTTCCGACTACGAACTCGCCGATGATTTGGAATGGACAATCGACGAAGTTAGAGAATTCCGTAGTATACCACGTGAAGCCGAGTATCCCGCAAGCATCAGCGAGTGGGACAACCTGCTGCCCGAATTTTCAGACGCAGATATCGTCAATCAGGCAGAAACCGAACGGATTGTGGCGGAAGCACTGGCTGACCTGCCGGAACGCCAAGCAGATGTGATCCGGATGCGCTTTGGGATCGAGCGTGAGACCGATATGACCCTTGAGGAGATCGGTCAGATCTACGGAGTGACACGCGAACGCATTCGTCAAATCGAGGCCAAAGCACTCGCCCATCTTGCTCACCCTGGACGCAAAAAGCGTCTCCAAACTCTACTTGGGATGTAATGATATGGGCGTAAGGAATGCTCCGCCTCATGCCGGTTCTATGCTGGAGTCCCTGCGCGGGCTCGGCTACGCGCCTCCCACTGCACTTGCTGATCTCATAGACAATTCCATCGCTGCAAATGCGCGCGACGTCGCCGTTCATCTTGAATGGGCTGGTCCAGAGAGCTGGATAAAAATCGTTGATGACGGTGATGGTATGGACGACGCAGCTCTGGAGGCCGGCATGCGTCTAGGTGCACGCGATCCAAGGTCTGAACGCGCCGCCACAGACCTTGGACGCTTTGGACTAGGTCTGAAGACAGCCAGCTTCTCTCAGGCCCGTCGCCTGACCGTCGCCAGCCGGAAAGAGGGTGGACCAGTCGTTTGTTTACGCTGGGACCTCGATCTTATCGGTCAGGAACCCGCCGCCGAATGGCCCCTCTTCGAGGGACCGGCCCCAGGATCAGAACATCTGCTCGCCCCGCTGGACCAGATGGCCCACGGCACCGTTGTTTTATTGGAAAAGCTAGACCGTATCGTAACTGATGGTTTCACGGCCACCAACATGATCGAACTCGTAGATCACATAGAGGGGCACCTTGCGATGACCTTTCATCGCCTTCTTGATGGCCAGCTGCCCATGCTTCGCTTGTCCCTTAATGGCCGAGGAGTGAAACCATGGGACCCGTACCTTATTGGTCATCCCGGCAAAGCGCTGGAGAGCCCGGAGTATCGGATACTCCACACCACTGGTGTGACTGTGCAATGCAACGTTCTTCCGCATCGTGACATGCTCAAGCCTACAGAACATGAAGCCGCAGCAGGACCCGGAGGATGGACGCAGCAGGAGGGCTTCTACGTCTATCGTAACAGGCGTCTTCTTCTCGCCGGGGGCTGGCTCGGCCTCGGCGACGGCGGCAAGCCATGGCCGCGTGATGAAGCTCACAGACTTGCCCGTATTCGGCTCGACATACCGAACAGCGCGGATGCCGACTGGAAGATCAATGTCCTGAAGTCGACGGCCAGTCCGCCCGTACGACTGCGATCTCAGCTTCACCGTCTGGCAACAGAAACGCGGGTCTCGGCAAGAAGAGTCTTTGCCCACCGGGGTCATGTCACTCCAGCCTCAGGCATAAATTCGAACGCAGGAGTCGAAACTTGGCAAGTACGACGTTCGGCGCAAGGAACATCGTACCGCATCGCTCGCGACCATGACCTTGTCGCCTCGATCTTGGATCGCGCCGGTTCGCTGAAACCCGACATCCTCGCTCTTTTGAGGCTGATCGAGGAGACGGTTCCTGTGCAACGTATCTGGCTGGATACGGCGGAGGACAAGGAGACGCCAAGAACTGGTTTCGCAGGTGCAGCCGACAACGAAGTGAGAGAGATACTGTTGTCAATGTTTGAAGCACTGGTGACGTTCCGTGGTCTCGGCCCAACAGAAGCGCGCGAACGGCTTGGCCGTACACCCCCATTTGATCGACACCCAGATCTTGTTGCTGCCCTCGGAGTAAAAGATACGCAATGACGATTTCAAACCAGAAAGCCTTCGACTCAATCCTTTCCATGGCCCAGAACATGCTCCGCCTCTCCGCGGAACGCGCTCAAAGCGCTGTTACGCCGGAAATGATCGAGAAGGAGCTGACCAAGCTGTCGATCATGATGGAAGACGATTTCGCCCTTGTTGATCGGGACGCACTCGCCGACGAACTGATCCGGCGTTCAAGCCGCACAGTGGGCGAGAACGCTACCCTGTCGAACGGTGAGGACCATATCGCTTGGCTTGATGCAGAAAGGAAGAAGGACTGGACCTATTGGCGGCGCTACTCAGAATATATGGAGACACGCATCCCTTGGACGGCCCTCGACGCCCTTGACGTTTCAACCGACGAAGTCCTTTCACAGCTCGAGGACCCGACCCGGGAAGGCGCCTGGGATCGTCGCGGACTGGTCGTGGGCCATGTTCAGTCGGGAAAGACTGGCAATTATACCGGACTGATCTGCAAAGCAGCCGACGCCGGTTACAAGATCATCATCGTGCTTGCTGGCCTGCATAACAACCTGAGAGCCCAGACCCAGATCCGCTTGGACGAGGGGTTTCTAGGTTTCGCCACCATCGCAGATGCTGATGAGCTCCCAGCAGTGGGGGTAGGACTGATCGACAAGGACATGTCGGTCCGTCCCAATGCTGCAACCAATCGGAGCGACAAAGGCGACTTCAATACAGCCGTTGCAGCGAAGATGAATATTAGTCCGGAACAGCGACCGTGGTTGTTCGTCGTCAAAAAGAACAAGACGGTGCTGGAGCGCCTGCTGCACTGGATCCGGAACCGTGTAGCTAATCATATCAACCCTGAAACAGGCCGGAAGCTCGTCACCAACCTGCCGCTTCTGGTTATCGACGACGAGTCAGACCATGGATCGGTGGACACCGGTGAGGATGTCGTCGACGAGTCCGGCATCCCAGATCTCGAGCATCAGCCGAAGACAATCAACAGGTTGATCCGGTCTATCCTTCATCACTTCTCGCGAAAAGCTTATATCGGCTACACGGCGACACCCTTTGCTAATATTTTCATTCATGACCGCGGGGAGACCGAGAAGCACGGACCAGACCTCTTTCCGGCATCCTTCATCACCAACCTCGCAGCCCCATCAAACTATGTCGGACCTGGCCGTGTCTTCGGATCGGCTTCCAGCACACCTGAAGAGCTGCCACTTGTTCGCCCCTTGATGGAAGATGAATTCCAGCCCTGGATGCCCAGCAAGACCACGACTTCTCCAGAAATCAAGCCACACAAAAACGGGCATCAGCCACGCTGGAAAGGTGAGGATCGTGTACCCGATTCGCTCGCAGAGGCGATCCGTTCCTTCCTCTATGCCTGTGCCGTGAGGAAGCTACGCGGACAGGGGAGCAGACATTCGTCGATGCTTATCCACGTCACCCGTTTCACCTCGGTGCAGAGCGCCGTCGTTAACCAGGTTACAGAGTATGTGCGAGAGCTGAAGGGACGTTATACCCGCAGCATTGAGCTTGCGGAGCTCGAGAAGCTCATGCGCGCGGAATATCAGGAAACCTTTCTTCCAGGGATGCAGGATATCCGTTCTGCCCTCGTTGAAGGCGAAACGCTGAAGGATTTCTCGTGGGCAGACATTCGGGCTGTCCTACCCGACGTGCTGTCAGACATTCGTGTCCGGGAGATCAATGGTACGGCCAAGGACGCACTCGACTACTCCGAAAATGATGGCACTGGCCTCAAGGTGATTGCCATAGGCGGTGACAAACTGGCACGTGGCCTGACGCTCGAAGGTCTCTGCACGAGCTACTTCCTTCGAACCGCACGTATGTACGATACGCTTATGCAGATGGGACGATGGTTCGGTTACCGTGATGGTTATCTTGATGTCTGCCGCCTCTACACATCGGAGGAAATGGTGGAGTGGTTCGGTCACATCGCCGATGCCGCAGAAGAGCTCCGTCAGGAGTTTGACAACATGGTTGCGGCGGGCGCCACGCCAAAACAGTTTGGTCTGCGAGTAAAATCACATTCCGTGCTGACAGTGACGTCTCGGGCCAAAATGAGAAACGCTCGCACGATGCAGCTGACTTATTCGGGCGACCTTCTGCAGACCATCGTGTTTCCCAACCGTAACAATGACATCACTGCAAACTTCACGGCCGCGAATAGGTTCATCAATACACTCGGTCCATCGACGGATCTGAACGATCAGTATTTCGTTCCACAAGGTCAAAAGTGGAACGGTCACCTCTGGCGGAATGTATCAGCTCTGAATGTCATCTCGTTTCTCAGGGACTACAGGACTCACTCCGCCAGCTTCAGAATCATGAGTCCGCTGATTGCGGACTTCATTGAAGAGATGAACAAGGATGGCGAGCTCACGAGCTGGACCATCGCGTTGATCGGGAAGGACAGCGGTCCGGACGACAAACACCGCACGCTAGGTGGTTGTTCAGTAAATATGCTTCAGCGAAAACGCACGACCGAGCATCCGGATCGATACTCGATCAAGACCCTGATCTCACCACGCGATCAGGCCATCGATCTAACCGAGGCAGAATGGAAGGCAGCGCTCGATCTCAGCCGCAAAACCTGGCGCAACGATACGGATCGAAACGAAGGCAAGGAGCCACCGTCCGAACCGAGAGGCCCACAGATCCGTTACATACTTGGCGAAGGTGTCACCGAAATGGGTATTCCGTCCCGCCGGGAACGCGGTCTGCTCATGCTCTATCTGCTTGATCCTGTAGGTGCGGGTGTCGATGAACTGAAGAATGCCGATCCCGTCGTTGCCTGGGCCATCAGTTTCCCGTCAAGCACTTCCGAGAGAAAGGTCTCCAACTCCAGATACATCGCCAACAGCGTACTATGGGGGGGGATCAATGACTGGGTGGACTGAAGAGGGGCTTGTTCGTGCCTGGCGAGCGCTCGCCAGGCAGGCAACAGTGGAAGACTGGCGATTTGTGCATCTCACCGATGTGGGTACGGTCTCGATTGAGGCAGGTTGTCAGTTTCCACTTGGGCGGGAGGCACTGATTGTCTCCTTTCCAGGATTATGGCCGGTGAGCCCGGAAAGGCTTCCTGAAGGTAAGGGCTTCGACGTCTCCTGCATCAAGGAGCAGACCTTATTTGCAGGTAGAACGGCGATTGCTCTCGTCAGACGGCCAGAAGGCTCACCCGACATCTTCGCCATCATGGTTGTGGATGTTCTGAGAACTTTGGAGACAGCAGCCAATAACGCGGACTGCGACGTTATGGAAGCTTTCCTCAATCGGGTCAAAGAGTGGCAGGCTTTCATGGCTCGAACACACCGCCCCCTTTCGTCCGACGCTCAGATTGGCCTGCTCGGCGAACTTTGGATGCTCAGAGAGCTGGCGCACACCTCCCTTGGGGCAGGTGCTCTCGACTGCTGGCAGGGACCGTTGCGGGCAGCGCAGGACTTTCACATTCGAGGAGGCGCGGTAGAAGTGAAGAGCACAACCCGGGCCGGCAGTTTCCTCGCGCGGATCAACAGCATAGAACAGCTCGATGGTGATCGGACGCCTATCTTCCTGTGCGCCTTCCGCTTCGAAGAATGCATCGATGGTGTCTCGCTCGCCAGTCTTGTCACGGCACTCCGAGAAAAGTTCCGACTGGCCGGAGTACAACGCGGTTTCGAAGCATTGCTCATGGTGATGGGATACCTAGACGAGCATGCAGGGCTTTACGGACGCATACTGACATTAAAGGACGTGAGGGCATTCCTTGCGGAAGGTGACATGCCCCGCCTCAAGCGCACTATGCTCTCACCCGCCATCCGCTCGGCTGCCTACGTACTCGACCTCGACGCGCTCGAAATACCCTCGGTCGGGCTCCGGGAAGTGATAAATGAATTTGGACTAGTTTAACATGAGCCTCGAAGAATTTCACCATAACTTTCGTTCCGACATGCAAACCATTGTTGCCGAGCGAGTAGAGGATGGCGAAGGCCCATTCCCTTCGGATGAACTTGTCTTTGCAGAGATGGTCATGGAGCATGTCGCAGAAGCCGGGATCTGCGAGGCACCAACAGTTTGCCATTGGAGTGGCAAGGTCGGTAACGCGAAACTCCGCATTACGGGCTATGCGCTCAGCTCTGATGAAACGGCCCTCGATCTCTTCGTGACCCACTATTTCGGGACCGAGGAACTGAACGGTTTAAAGGACTCGGATGCCACCGCTACTGCCAGCGAAGGTGTTCGCTTTTTATTCCGTGCAGCAACCGGCAGCCTTGATGCAAGGGTCGATCCTACCCATCCAGTCAGGGACCTTGTGGCAACCATTCGTTCTCGCTGGGGCGACATCGACCGACTTCGCGTGTTCGTGATTACAGATGGCAAGATCAAGACCAAGCGGTTCTCGAACAAGGAAGTTCACCAGAAGATGGTAGCCGTTGAGGCCATGGACATAGAGAGGCTCTACCGTCACACCGAGGGCAAACCACGAGACGAGTTGGCTGTTAGTTTCGTCCAGTCGATTGGTCGAGCACTGCCCTGCGTCCACGTCCCAGATCCCGATGCTGATTATGAGTATGCCCTTACCGCCATACCCGGGCAGCTCATTCGGGATCTCTATCTGCGCTATGGAACGACATTGCTCGAAGCCAACATTCGCACTTTTTTAGGCAACAAACGTACGGCCAACAAGGGTATCGTCGAAACATTGCGAAAGGAGCCAGAACACTTTCTCGCCTTCAACAATGGGCTCGTGCTTGTCTGCGACGAAGCTGCGTTTGAGCGGACTGCCGACGGGAATTTAGGCCTGTCTTTCCTGAAGGGCCTGCAAATAGTGAACGGTGGCCAGACGACCTCGACCATCTACTTCTCATCCCGCGACGATCGCACGATCGATCTCAGCCATGTGATGGTCCCGGCCAAGATTATCATCCTCAAAGAATCACAGGACGAAGCACGCGAAAGACTTATCAGCAATGTGTCCCGCTATGCCAATAGTCAGAACGCGGTAAAAATATCCGACTTGTCGGCAAACCGTCCTTTCCATCGAGAGCTTGAAAAACTTGCGAACGGCACTTGGTGTCCCGATGGTGCTACACGATGGTTCTATGAGCGAGCAGCTGGCGCATACAATGTCATGATTCTGAGAGAAGGCACCACGCCGGCCAAGAGGCGAAACCTAAAGGAGATGATCCCGCCAAAACGCAAACTGACCAAGAACGACATCGCAAAGTACCACGAAGCGTGGCGCGGCAAGCCAAATCAAGTCGCAATGGCTGGCGAAAAAAACTTTGCAGCGTTCATGGCTGCGCTCGATGATGATCCCACTATTGTTCCCAGCCCGCTCGACGCCCAGTGGTATCGAGCAATGATCGCTAAGGTCATTCTGTTCAAGGCGATCGAGAGCATGATCAAAACGAGGGAGGCGAAAGAGGTGTTCCGCCAAGGTTGGGTGAACATCGCCACCTATGTCGTTTCGGTGGTCGCGGACCGACTTGGCGACAAGCTCGACCTCGAGCAGATCTGGATGCGGCAAGGGATTTCATCTGGTCTGCGGGACCTGCTTTGGGACTGGGCCGTTATCGTAAACGCCGAGTTCAACAGGATCGCCCCAGGTCAGCAGATTTCGGAAGTAGCGAAGCGTGCAAACACGTGGGAAAAAGTGAGAGCCACCGAATTTGCGCCGCCCGGCAAGAGAATAAGTGAGATCAAGTCTCTCTGAACTAAAAGCAGTGCACCAGCATACCAGAAACGAAACAGGATTTATTAAAGTTCTGCGGTCCGACGGAATATTCCCTCAGAAATCTCGAGGACGGTGCAATCTACTGTCAGCACTATTCGGCCTATAATGGCCCATTTGAATTCTGGAGCGAAATTCATGAAGAAGTTTCCGACGCAAAGCGCGAACCTGAACGCTTTGTGGCGGCTCTCCAGGCATGGGGCGTGGAAGGTTGTTCATCTCAAGACGAGAACTTGATTGCGTATTTTGATGAATGCAAAGATTCTCAACCACAGTTCCAAGAAATAAGAAATAAATTAAGAATCGCATGTTTAGGTTCGCAACGAGACAACCTTCTTATACAGTCTCACTATGCAGACGATCTTAGGGGTTTTTGTATTGTATTTGATGAGAGCTTGGTCACCAAAGCCGAACCAGAAGGTTATGTTATGGACATTGCCTACATTGATGCGCCACCAACTTTAGATAGTTTCGTCTACGCGATCACTCGGGACCAATAATGGTATCATCAGATAGCGATTGAGGAGACGAGAACAAGAGTCCAGTATTTGGGGAAGACAGACGAAATAAGCTGGATTCCACTTTGCGAACAGGCTTGTGGAGAAGCATTACGGCAATTTAGCTTTGCAGAAAAATCTAAGGAGTGGAAATATGAAGGAGGACGACGTCTTCTGTTTCAATCGCTGCAGAGCAACGCCGATCCGATCTTTAGGCCGTACCCGCACGAGGCGATCAAGGAAGTCATTCTGAGCGAGCGTATGGTGAACGATTATCAAGTGAGAATTTTTGCCGTGATGAAAAAACTCTACCCTGAAGTTCCGGTGAGAATGGCTCGTCGTGCGAAAGGTGCGTACACTTTAGTTATCGATTAATGTTCCTATCGCCAGCTAGCAGGCTTTTAAACACCAGCCGCGCGATTTGCTTTGCCAAGAACGGCGGCACAGCGTTTCCAACTTGGACGTACTGCTGTGTCCGATTACCCAAAAACAAATAGTCGTCAGGGAAGGTCTGTAAACGAGCTGCCTCACGAACGGTTAGGCTGCGGCACTGGATCGGATCAGGATGGATAAAGTAGTGGCCATCTTTGGAAATGTGGCTCGTAACAGTGGTCGATGACTCGTTCGCTAATTGAACCCGGAAACGGTCGTTAAAGACACCGCTGTGCCAATTGCGGTGGTCTGGGCTGAGTACCAAAGGAAAGTCAGCGGCTTTCGGGCTGTAGCCACGGACGATCCCGAACACGGAAGCAAACAGGTAGCGGCCCAAATCCGAAGCCATATGCCCACGCGTCTCGTGCTGAGCAATCGCGCGTAGTTCCGTTCGCTCGATCCATTCCAGCAACTTATCTTTTGAAGTCCCATAGCCTTCCGGCAACCGTGAAGTCGCCCGAAGAGTAGGCATATTTTCCTTTGCTTGTTCTGAGACAGCCAGAAACTCTTCACGGAGCGTACGGTTACCTTTCCCCTTGCAGACGCCGGCCAGTAATGTCGATGCGTCCAAGACTTCTCTTCGCCAAGCGACCGCATCGTCGAGCCCCCGGCTGAGGCCGCTTCGTAAGGCCGGCATCGTTTCGATGACATCGCGGACGGTCCGCGCCCTTTTCGATACAGTGATCTCCGCATCCGCATTCTGCCTTGCGATGTCCGAACGGATGCCGACGATGATTACCCTGTGGCGACGCTGCGGAACCCCGAAAGCCTCGGCGCGCACGATAAAATCGGAAGGCTGGGCTGCCTCATGGAGGCTGACCTTGCCATCCTCAACTCGAACGGCACGAAGTTCATAATGATGAGCGTGATTCGTGCCAAGCGAGGACAGGTCATCCATCAGCATCTCAAAGACAAGTCGACTCTCAACTGTCGACGAAAGCATGCCCTTAACATTTTCCATCACAAAGATGGCCGGACGAAGCTTGTCGAGGACGCGGATGTACTCGCGAAATAAATAGTGCCGTGCATCCTCTTCAGGGACATAGCCTACCTTACCTCTGGAGCGGACACGCCCCACCAAGGAATAGGCTTGGCACGGCGGCCCACCGATTAGGATCGTGTCGTCATATTTCCGTTTCAGCGTCGCGATGGCGCCATCTATAGTGCTCGTCGCAGCCTCTGTACCGAGTTCAAGTGCGCGGGCTTCTTCAATGGCCTGCTGCCACGCTCGAGCGTCGATGGCTGACCAGTCTGGTTCGGGTACCTGCCCGGCATGAAAATCAATGAACTCTTTCGGCAAGATGCCATGATGCGCACGGTATTCACGTAGGAACGCACGCAGCATCAAGGTACGATGGGCCGACGCCTCCTTCTCGACCGAAATGCCGATCCGGAACGGCGCATGGCCGTCCTCAACGAGGGACGCAAATCCTTCGCCAAGTCCGCCGGGACCGGCAAACAAATCGACAATTCCGAAAGTGGATGGCAAATCAGGCTCCTAATAAGTTTCTTTCAGCCGCTGTATACTAGATTTTATGACGAAAACCAGGGCGATGTGACCCAACTTATGGGTCAACAGCCCGTCTCTAGATGAAGCTATAAATTAGGAAAAAGAACACTAACGCCAAGCCGATTTCCACATGGGCCTTATACGCAAGGTTTCCGCTTCCAACTTTATTCGGGGGAGCCGGAGCAAGCGTCGCTTCAACCGAACGCTCAGGACTAAAGTTCTTAATTTCATTCCTCCCCAGCACCCCTCAGAACCTTGAGAGCAGGATATTCCCGCGGCTGCGGGAGCGGCGTTCATATCCACAGCGCCGCAGCACCGGAAAAACATCCTGGACCCACCGCCCATGCTCGGTGTCTTCCATGATGATATGATCAGGCCACAACGCTGCTGGCGCCTCGCGGAAAAACGGCAGCAGCGCCCGGTCTTCGTAGCCTTCGATGTCGATCTTCAGAACATGCACGGCGGTCACATCGCAGGCCTGCAGAATGTCCAGAAGCGGCCGGATCCGCACCGCAGCACCGTGCCCCGCACCAATCCGACCGCCGCCGAAATCCCCGTTCACCTGCACGAGCTGACCAGAACCCTCCTGATCGCCCACAGCCACACGCAAGAGATCGGCCCGCATCCCGTTCAGCCTCATATTGGTCGTCAGCCGCTCGAACAGGACCGGGTTCGGCTCAACGGCGATGACGCGGGCTTCCCGCTGGGCGGCATAGAGGGAGAAGAACCCCATATTCGCGCCCACATCCACAAACGTCCCACCTTTCGGCAGATGACGCCGCAGCCATTTCAGCTCGCGATGATTGTAGCACGCGCCACACACCGCTGATTTTGCATCCGTCTGGTTGTCCTGCGGATAAAACCGTACTTTCAGCCCGAACAGGGTCGCATCGACAGGACCTGAGGCGCAGTCTCGTTTGAACCGTTCCATGAACGGCCGACGCAGACGGCTGTATCCCAATGGCGTGTTGAAGAAGACTTTCCGGATCTTCTTCTGCACGTCCGTCAACGGATAGGACCCAAAAGGAAGGGCACGCGTGAGGCTGTGCCCGTCCAGCACAACGTGCTCAGAAGACGGCTCTGAGTATTCTAACATAAGAGATGATGACCGTATGGAAGAGAGCAACGGGGCTTCGATGAAGCAAACGGCAGATTCAGGACGCGCTGTGTCCGATGGACCGCTCCGTCACAGCTTCCCGACCTCGCGGCAGAGCTGGAGCAGACCGCCCATCCGCTGCTGCAGCACGGCGCCCAGCACCATCACGCCCTCCAGCAGGCGCGCACCTTCCGTATCCGCCCGCAGGCTCTCCAGCCGCCCTTTGAGCAGCGCATGCTCGATCTCGATCAGACGCAGCACGTCGTGCAGGCCGGCATGCAGGTCCTCGAGGCCGGCTGGACGGGGTGGTGGCAACAGTGGATCTTCAGGCATGACAATCCCTTGGACAAAAATGTCGGTTTCATGCGAGGATCTGACGATGACGAGTCACGGGCCACGCAACATTTCGATGCCAAGAGATACGGTTTTCCGACTTACATATCAAGCGGAATATCGTATTCATGCCTCATTTCCGAATGAGGACCCTCCGCGTGCCCCGACATTCCAGGCGAAAGCGTAAACTCATGGACGACCAGATCCGCGTGATGCGCGAGCGCGGCGAGCGCCTCCGCGAAGCGGCCCAGAGTATTGGCATCACCCATGCCGCCAAGGCAGCGGGCGTGCCGTATACGACCCTGAGGGATTACATGAATGGCGGGGAGATGAAATTCTCCGCCCTTGCGTCACTGACCCGGGTCTGCGGCGTGTCCCTGGACTGGATCGCCTTTGGCACGGCTGGCGGCTCACCTTCCGGGGTGACAGCGGTCCAGACCACCTCGACGCGTCAGATCGTCGTGCCCTGGTATGATCATCATGAAGACGGTCTGCGGATTGGTCGTGACTGGTTGCAAAGCGTGATCCCCCGGGACCTCACGTCCCTCTGCCTCATCAGCAATGCAGGCGATGCGATGGAACCGACCCTGTCCTCAGGTGATCTGGTCATCGTGGACCGGAGCGTCACGACCGTGACGGGCAGCGCGCTCTATGCGCTGGAGAGCGCTGGCACTGTTCTGATCCGTCGTCTTGATCCCAAACTTGGTGGTGGCGTCCGGGTGATTGCTGACAATCATCGCTACCCGCCCCAGGAGGTCGAGGCTGATCGCCTGGACTGCTTCAAGCTGCTCGGCGAAGTGGTCTGGATCGGCGGCGTACCTCATCCCTGAGGCGTTCTTGATATACGGGAACCTGTTTTTCGAAGCAGGCGTATATTCGTATTGACGATAGGCGGGAAATCGTAGATCATCAGGTTCGTTGAGTTCATCGTGTGTGCAGGGCCGTCCTGCCGCACAGGAACTGCAAGGAGCTGCGATGATGTCTCTGTCCCGTTGTGTCTTCCGGTCTGGCCCCTGTTCTTGCCTGTCAGGGGACGCCTGACATGGTCGTGTCTCTCCTTCTTGTGCTGATCGTTCTTCTCCTGCTCGTTCTGGCCCTGGGTTCGTCGGTCCGGCTGTTCGCGTGGCTGAAGGCGCGCGACATCCTGCCTCCTGCGGCGCTGATGCTGGGCACGGCATTGGTGATCCGGGTCGTCTTCCACGCCCACTGGGGGAGATAAGCGCTCATGACGTCTTCAACAGACGGCCTCTACAGCGAGGCGACCGAAGCAAAACGCGCGGCCCGTCTGGCTGCCTATCTCGAAGAGTATGGTGCCGAGGAAGACGAGACGCGGCTTCTGCTGAGATATGTCTCGTGGTTCGGAGCGGGCGCATGTCTTTTGTGCGGCATCGCCCTGGCTCTGCCCTGGCATCCGCTCTTTGCATTCGTTGTGGGCATGAGCTGTTGGACGGCTCCGCGAGAACCATTGCTTCGAAAACTGAAAGCCGCTGAAGACCGCCGCAGGCTTCGCGGGCTGGACTGAGTTTACACAAAAGAGAGCCCCTCTGCTGTTGAAGGCAGAGGGGGAAGCCAGGTAGCTGAAGACCGGGATGCATCGTCCGGGTCTGAGGGCATTTTCAAACCTTCCTAATACCAACCGTTGATTGCTAGAACCTATGTGCCCAATTGCGCAGTCCGATTGACATGATGCGCCAAGGTTGTTCGAC
>NZ_JAJJND010000057.1 GCF_029759835.1 Acetobacter sp. AN02 | reverse complement strand
TCCACAGGTCTCCGTAAAGACCAGCGTTGAATCACGTCCAAGCCAGTCTGAGAAGATCTTTTGTCAACAGAACCTAATTCACAGATCACACATCCAGATTGGCAACCTTGAGCGCATTGCCCACGATAAACTCCCGCCGGGGTTCAACAACATCCCCCATCAGCGTGGAGAATACCTCTCCCGCATCCTCCAGATCACCGACCCGGACCTGCAGAAGGGTTCGCACTGCCGGATCAAGCGTCGTCTCCCAGAGCTGCGCGTCATTCATCTCGCCCAGACCTTTGAACCGGTTGATCGCAAGACCACGCCGTCCCTGGGCAAGCAGCCGGACATATGCTGCAGCCGGACCGGCAATCTCTGCCTCACCGCCATTCTCGAAGCGTATGACAGCACCTTTGCTGAAATCACGTACATAACGCTCGGCATTCGCCGCCAGCCAGCGCGCATCGGCACCGCTCAACACGGCGCGATCCAGACGATAGACCTCACCCACACCACGGACATTGCGCGCCATCTCAAGACCGTCCGGGCCCGACGTCACCTTCCAGCCCCGCTCAGACTCCGCAGACGCCGCATCGAGGCGCTCCTGGATCACACCGATCCGCGCAGCCGCACTGCCCTCGTCGCGATCAAAGCCACCGGCAACAGCAATCTGCTCAAGAACCCACAGCGGCACGCGTGCGGACAGACGCGTCATCACACGATGCGCATCGCGCATGAAAGATACTTCTGCTGTCAGCACCTCCCCTGAAAGAAGACGTCCGTCATGCAGGGTCAGCGTCGTGCCGGACAGCGCTTTATCCAGCAGATACTCCTCAAGGGCAGCATCATCTTTCAGATACCGCTCCTCATTCCCGCGCTTGGCCCGGTAAAGCGGCGGCTGGGCGATATACAGATGACCGCGCTCGATCAGCTCCGGCATCTGCCTGAAGAAAAATGTCAGAAGCAGCGTGCGGATATGCGAACCGTCCACATCAGCATCCGTCATGATGACGATGCGGTGATAGCGCAGCTTGTCGATGCTGAATCCGCCCTGCTCCGGCTCCCCGCGCCCGATTCCGGTGCCAAGCGCCGTAATCAGGGTTCCGATTTCAGCAGAACCGAGCATGCGGTCGAACCGTGCGCGCTCGACATTGAGAATCTTGCCCTTGAGCGGCAGGATCGCCTGGAAACGGCGATCCCGCCCCTGCTTGGCCGTCCCGCCTGCGGAATCACCCTCAACCAGGAACAGCTCGCTCTTTGCAGGATCACGCTCCTGGCAGTCCGCAAGCTTGCCCGGAAGGGACGAGATATCCAGAACCCCCTTGCGGCGCGTCAGTTCGCGCGCCTTGCGGGCAGCCTCACGGGCAGAGGCCGCATCCAGAACCTTGCTGACAATCAGCTTCGCTTCCTTCGGATGCGTCTCAAACCAGTGCCCGATCACATCCGCGACCGCAACCTGAACCACCGGCTGCACCTCAGAGGAGACGAGTTTATCCTTGGTCTGTGAAGAGAATTTCGGATCCGGAACCTTGACCGACAGAACCGCGGTCAGCCCCTCACGCATATCCTCACCGACAAGAGACGCCGCATCCTTTTTCGACAGACTCTCCGCATAACGCCCGACAACACGCGTCAGGGCCTGACGGAAACCGGCCAGATGTGACCCGCCGTCACGCTGCGGAATATTGTTCGTAAAGCACAGCATGGTTTCGTGATAGGAGTCCGTCCAGGTCAGGGCGAACTCCACCCTGATCCCGCTGCTTTCATTATCCACCATGCCCGTCAGCGGCGGCGTGATGATCGGCGCACGCGAACGGTCCAGCCATTCCACAAAAGCCGTCAGGCCGCCCTCATAGTGAAAGGTCTCTTCCTTCAGCGGCGTCACGCGCCTGTCACGCAGAACGATCTTCAGACCGGAATTCAGAAATGCCAGCTCACGCAGACGACGTTCCAGAATCTGGAACTCCAGATCGGTCTTCGTGAACGTCTCGGCACTGGGCATGAACGTGACTTCAGTCCCGCGCTCCTCATCGGACGGCCCTACAACGCTCAGAGGTGCCGTGCGCTCTCCATGCGCAAACCCGATGACGTGCTCCTGCCCGTTGCGCCAGATCCGGACCGTCATTGTCTCCGACAGCGCGTTGACCACCGCCGCACCAACACCGTGCAGGCCACCGGACACCTTATAGGAATTCTGGTTGAACTTGCCCCCGGCATGCAGCTTCGTGAGGACAACCTCCGCCGCGCTCACGCCCTCCTCGGGATGCATGTCCGTCGGAATACCGCGTCCGTTATCACGGACCGTCACGCTGCCATTCTCGTTCAGCGTCACCTCGCACCGCGTCGCAAACCCGGCCTGTGCCTCATCGACCGCATTGTCGATAATCTCGAACGCCATGTGATGCAGACCGGAGCCGTCATCCGTATCGCCGATATACATACCCGGACGTTTGCGGACGGCATCAAGTCCCTTGAGAACGGAGATCGACGACGCGCCGTAATCATCCATATCGGCTGAAGGGGCGGACTGGTCCTGATCGGAACTGGACATATCGGGCAGAAAACTCCGGCGTGAGACAGAAAAGCGGACAGTTCGTCTTTATACGGGATTCAGAGTGAACCGGCCAGCGCCCCGGTGATTTTTCACGGACCATCAGGCTTTTTTACAGATCCGTCCGCAAGCGTGACAAAAGAGGCCCGGCCTTCAAGGGCATCGAACGGCGCACGGTCCGTCCCGGTCATAAGCACCGTCGTCGGCAGACCGGCCAGAGCCTGCAGAAGCATCTCCCGCCGTCCCCTGTCCAGATGCACCAGAGGCTCATCCAGCAGCAGAACAGGAGGATGCCCCCGCTCCCGCCCGATCAGCCCGGCATGGGCCAGAACGATCCCGATCAGCAGCGCCTTCTGCTGCCCCGTGGAAGACAGAGCCCCGTCACGACCGGTCTCCATATCCTGAAAGGCAATATCGGCCCTGTGCGCTCCGGTTCCCGTCTGCCCGCGCACCGCATCCTCGGCCCGGCTTCGCGCAAGCCTGGCCTGCAGCCAGTCCTCCGCCGCCAGTGCAGGCATCCGCGCCAGCTGCTCCGCCACGGCACAGCTCAGCACCAGATGCGCGGGCGGAAACCCGCCGGTCATGCCCGCCGCACCCGTGTTCAGCCGCGCGATCAGCTCCATCCGCGCCGCCACGATCGCAATCGTGTGCCGCGCAAACTCCTCCTCCAGACCGGAAAGCCAGGCTCCCTCACCACTCCGCATCTGCAGCAGACGGTTCCTCTGCCGCATCGCCCGTTCCGCCGCGGCCATCGCCCGCGCATGATGCGGCACCAGCGCCACGACAAGACGATCCAGAAACCGGCGGCGACCACCCGGACTTTCCGTAAACAGCCGGTCCATCTGGGGCGTCAGCCAGACAGCGGATAAAAGATCCGCCACGGCCGAACGCGGCCGCGCCGCCTGTCCGTCAATCCGGAACTCCCGGCTGCGATCCGCACCCGGCGCGACCCCTGTGGAAAGATCCGCCAGACCGCCCTGCGGCCCGAAATCCACGGAAGCCACAACCCCCCAGGAGGAAGCGGAGACGCCCGCATCCCGGCGGGGAAGATCATCCGCCCGCGCTGCACGCAGGCCCCTGCCGGGGACGAGCAGGGAGACAGCCTCCAGAAGATTGGTCTTCCCGCTTCCGTTCCCGCCGGTCAGGACCACGCAGGACGCCTCAGGCTCCCAGACCAGACGCCGGTAATTCCTGAAATCGCTCAGAACCAGACGCCGCAGATACAGACTCATGCCATGTCAGACAGCGGGGCAAAGCTCCCGCCGCCGGAGGACCTCAGACACGCATCGGCATCAGGACATACAGCGCGGACGGGCTGTCCACATCGCGGACGATCGTCGGTGCCGCACTGTCCGCAAACAGAAACTCGACGGATTTCTCGACCTGATCCGTAATATCGTTCAGATACCGCGCCTGAAACCCGATCTCCATCGGCTCTCCGTCATAGGAGACGTAATTGTCATCCAGCTCTTCCCGCGCGGAACCCTGATCGGAGCTTGCGGCGGACAGCACCAGAAGATCACGCGACAGACCCAGCTTCACCGGACGCGAGCGCTCCAGGCTGATGGCGGCCACACGCGCCACCGCATCGGAGAAATCCTTCTTACCGACACGCAGCGAGCGCGTATTCCCGACCGGGATCACCCGCTCATATTCCGGGAAAGTCCCGTCGATCAGCTTTGATGTCAGCGTCACCGCACCGATGGCAAACCGGATACGCGTGCCGGAAAGCGCAACCTCGATCTCCTCCGGGGCCTCATCCAGAAGCTTGCGGAGTTCCGCCACGGATTTGCGCGGAACGATCACGCCCGGCATTCCGGACGCCCCTTCAGGCAGATCAGCCTCGACACGCGCAAGACGATGCCCGTCAGTTGCCACCGCACGGAGAACCTCTCCGAGATCGGACGGCGCCACGTGCAGATAGATTCCGTTGAGGTAATACCGCGTCTCCTCCGTGGAGATCGCAAATTTCGTCCGGTCGATCAGGGAGCGCAGGACAGATGCCTTCAGGCTGAACGCATGCGGCAGATCACCGGCCACCATGGACGGGAAATCATCAACGCTGAGCACGTTCAGACGGGTCGCGAACCGTCCCGCACGAAGATGCAGCGGCTCGTCATCCCCGGCATTGTCGAATTCAACCGACACGCCGTCACGCAGCTTGCGGACAATCTCATACAGCACGGAGGCCGGAGCCGTCACCGCACCGGGGGCCGCAACTTCTGCGGAAATCTCCTCCACAACCGCAATTTCCATATCGGTCGCGGTCAGGGCGATGCAGTTCTCTTTCGCCTCAATCAGGACATTTGCCAGAATGGGGATGGTGTTGCGCTTTTCCGCCACACTCTGGATATGCGCCAGAGCCTTCAGAAGCGTTGCGCGCTCGACCGTGAACTTCATCGACAGCAGATCCTCTTCACATCAGCCCCCCCAGAAGAGCCGGAACGCGACATCTAGCAGCGCAGCCACCGGAGGAAAAGAGCGCAGAGGATCAGCTCTCCAGCATCCGGCGCATCAGCTCGACATCCTCGGCAAAAGCCGCATCCCGCTCCATCAGTTCCGCCACGCGGGAAACCGCATGCATCACGGTCGTATGATCACGATTGCCGAACTTGCGGCCGATCTCCGGCAGGGACCGGCTGGTGAGCTGCTTGGCCAGATACATCGCAACCTGGCGGGGACGCGCCACAGCCCGCGCACGCCGCGCGGAGGACATGTCCGTCAGGCGGATATTCCAGTGCTCGGCCACCTTCTTCTGAATTTCCTCAATCGTCACACGACGGTCATGCGCCTTGAGGATGTCATGCAGAACGTCATGCGTGGATTCCAGCGTGACCGGACGTCCGAACAGATTGGCATGCGCGATCAGCCGGTTCAGCGCGCCTTCAAGCTCACGGACGTTTCCCGTGATCTTATGCGCCAGAAACTCCAGAACCTTCGCCGGAACCGTCACGCCCGAAGCCTGCGCCTTGGCTTCCAGAATGGAGATACGCAGCTCGAACGTCGTCGCGTGGATGTCCGCCACCATGCCACAGCCCAGACGCGTGCGAAGCCGGTCCTCAAGCCCCGACAGGTCCGAGGGAGACTTGTCCGCAGACACGATGATCTGCCGCCCCGCATCCACGAGCGCATTAAACGTGTGGAAAAATTCTTCCTGCGTGTTGTCCTTGCCGATCAGAAACTGAAGATCGTCGATCATCAGCACGTCAACCGACCGGAGCTGCTCCTTGAACTCCATCGTGGACTGCGTCCGGATCGCGCCGATAAAGCGGTACATGAACTTCTCGGCAGACATATACGCGACGGAATTACGTCCCTCACCGGTCAGCTGCGCCCCGATCGCATGCATCAGATGCGTCTTGCCCAGACCAACCCCGCCATAAAGAAACAGTGGATTGAATCCCGGACTCGCCGGTTTCTCCGCCACACGACGGGCACAGGCATAGGCAAACTCATTCGGCTTGCCGACAACGAAGCTGTCAAAGGTAAAGCGCGGATCAAGCGGCGCACTCAGATCATGGCGCGGATCGGAAGAGCGGTCCGGCAGAGCCCGTTCCGGAACCGGCCGCTCGACCGCAGCTGACGGGCCGGACGTCTCTGCCGCAGGAGCAGCCTCCCCCGCAGCGGATGCTGCACCTTCCTCAGCCGGACGGAAAACCTGCAGCTCGACACGGCGCACGGACGGAATCTCCGCGCTCCACAGCGCGCTCAGACGGTCGCCATACTGCCCGCGCACCCAGTCGCGCAGAAAGCGCGTCGGCAGGAACAGCGTAATCTCGTCACCATCCAGTGGCCCGAGCGTGATCTGCCGCAGCCAGGTGCGGTATTCCACCTCCCCGACCTCGGACTTCATACGCGTGCTGATCCGCTGCCAGGCTTCCGCAAACAGGCCGGAGAGAGGCGAGGCATTCTCCGGCACCGGCTGCATATCCATATCATCCAGCCCAGAGACTGAGTCCATCATCCATCCGTCCGGCGACTCCGCCCGTATCCATCTCCGAACCGCAGAAAACCGCGGGGCCTGAAGGCTTTCATGCCTGTCAGATACGAAGGGAATCGCCGGCGAAGGCGCTCTGTTCCTGTTCTTTCCGGTGCCGGGCGAGGATAAAATACCCGCCGGGGCGGAGCAATGACTTTCTGCCCCGAATCCGGACACGTATTACGCACCGGATCATGACAGCCCTCTCCAGGCTGCAGAGACAAAAAAAACGGGATCTCTCCCGTTTTTTCATACGTCAGCAAAGACGCGGGACAGCAGACCCGAAAGTCCGCTGCCTTAAAGATTCAGGCCGTTGCCAGCGCCTTGATACGGGCGGACAGACGGGAAATCTTGCGGGCAATCGTGTTGCCGTGGATCACACCCTTCGTCGCAGCGCGCTGCATTTCCGGCTGAGCAGCCTTCAGAGCCGCATTCGCCTCGTCCTTGTTGCCTGAAGCGATCGCAGCCTCAACCTTCTTAATGAAGGTGCGCATGCGGGAACGACGGGCAGTGTTACGCGCCGTGCGGCGCTCGGTCTGACGGATGCGCTTACGCGCGGATGCGATGTTCGCCATGTTTTCGTAAGGTCCAGCGTCTGAATTAAAGAACGCCCCGCACATCCGGCGGGGTGTCCTCTCAAAAGGTGGGTCTCCTTACTCCCGCCTGCCCCGTCGCGTCAAGAAGAGTTCACATTTCCGCATCTCACACCTCCGCAGAAGGCAGTTTCTGCCGCTGCGGACAGAAAAACGTGGACCGCCCGCCCTGCACGATCTGACGCACGCCGCCGCAGTCCGGAAGGCCGGGGCACTCAGCACACCCCTCCCCCGAACGCCCGTACACCTGCCAGGCATGCTGGAAATATCCCAGCTCCCCGTCCGGCTGAACATAATCGCGCAGACTCGATCCCCCAGCCGCGATCGCCTCCTCCAGAACCGCCCGGACCGCAGCCGTCAGCCGCACCAGCTCCGCATGCGAAAGAGAAGCCGCCGCCCGCTCGGGATGAATCTCCGCACAGTAAAGCGCCTCACAGGCATAGATATTGCCGATCCCCGCCACGATACGCTGATCCAGCAGAAGAACCTTCACCGCCTGCCTGCGCCCGGCAAATCCGGCCTCCAGAACCGCTGCGGAAAATCCGTTGCCGAGCGGCTCCGGCCCCATCGGCGCAAGCAGCCGGTGTCCGTCCTCCTCCCCGGTCGGGATCAGATCGACCGCACCGAATCGGCGCGGATCCGTCAGGCCGCAGCGCACACCCTCCCGCGTCATGAAGATCAGATGCTCATGCTTCCCGGCTTCCGTATCCGCAGGGTCACGCGTCAGACCGACACGTCCGGACATGCCCAGATGCAGCAGGACGGACCAGCCATCCGACAGACGCATGAGAATGTATTTCCCGCGCCGGCGAAAAGAGAGTATCCGGCGACCGGTCATGATCCGCGCAAGATCGGGCGGGAACGGCCAGCGCAGGTCAGGGCGCATCACACGCACGGAGGCAATGGTTCCGCCCTCAAGAGCGGTCCGCATACCGCGCATCACGGTTTCGACTTCGGGGAGTTCTGGCATGTCGACTCAGGAGGCTGTAGGTAAAAGCATGATGAACGATAACGCCCCGGAACCCTCTTTTGAATCCACCCCCCCCGGTTCATCCGCGGGGCAGGCCTCCGACACGGCCGATTTCGGCTACCGCTCGGTCCCCAGAGAGGAAAAGAAACCGCTCGTCCGCGCCGTATTCGACAGCGTCGCAGGCAAATACGACCTGATGAACGATCTGATGTCCCTTGGCATCCATCGCGTCTGGAAAAAAATCTTCATCGCCGATCTCGGCCCGCAGCCCGGCCTCAGCCTGCTCGACCTTGCAGGCGGCACCGGCGACATCACCTTCGGCTGGCTCAAAGGTGGCGGCGGACCCGCCATCATGACGGACATCAACGCCAGCATGCTCTCGGTCGGGCGGGACCGCGCCATCTCCCGGGGCTATGTCCACGACCTGTCCTTCTGCGTCGTCGATGCCGAGCAGATCCCCCTGCCGGACCGCTCGGTCGACCGCGTGACCATCGCCTTCGGCCTGCGCAACTGCACCGACAAACCCGCCGTTCTGCGCGAGGCACGCCGTGTGCTGCGTCCCGGCGGACGCTTCATGTGCCTCGAATTCTCCCGCGTGCAGGTCGCAGCACTCGCACCCGTCTATGACGCGTGGTCTTTCAAGGTGCTGCCTAATATGGGCGCGATGATCGCCGGAGACCGGGACAGCTACCAGTATCTCGCGGAAAGCATCCGCATGTTCCCCGATCAGGACACGCTCTCGGACATGTTCCGCGAAGCCGGATTCGCCCGCGTCAGCTGCCGCTCCCTGTCCGGCGGAATCGCGGCCATCCATTCCGGCTGGCGGCTGTAAACCCCGCCATGCCTGCAGAGGCAGCGGACTCCGCACCGGCCCCGGGCAGCACGCTTCGCGGAAAGCGCATCCTGCTGATCATCAGCGGCGGGATCGCAGCCTATAAGAGCCTGCTGCTGATCCGCCTGCTAACGGCACGGGGCGCTCAGCTCCGCTGCATCCTCACCCGCGCCGGAACGGAATTCGTCACGCCCCTCTCCGTGCAGGCGCTTACGGGAGAGAAAGTCTATCAGGACCTGTTCTCCCTCACGGACGAACAGGAAATGGGCCATATCGCCCTCTCCCGTTCTGCAGATCTGATCGTGGTCTGCCCCGCCTCGGCGGATATCCTCGCGAAAATGGCCGCAGGTCTCGCGGACGATCTCGCCACAACCCTCCTGCTCGCCACCGACACCCCCGTCCTGGCCGCCCCGGCCATGAACGTCCGCATGTGGCAGCACCCGGCAACCGTCAGCAATATCGCCACGCTGCGCGGACGCGGCATCATGTTCGCAGAGCCTGAGGAAGGACCGATGGCCTGCGGCGAATTCGGCCCGGGTCGCCTCGCGGAACCCGAAACCGTCCTCAGCGCCATTCAGACGGCCCTGGCCTCACAGTCGGAGGCACAGTCTGCTCCCCTCGCCGGACGGCACGTCATCGTCACGGCCGGGCCGACGCATGAGCCGATCGACCCCGTGCGCTATATCGCCAACCGCTCCTCCGGGCGGCAGGGATATGCCATCGCCGAAGCCCTCGCCCGGCTCGGAGCCCGCGTCACCCTGGTCAGCGGACCGGCAGACCTTCCCGATCCGCCGGGCATACGGACCCTGCGCGTGGAAACCGCATGCGAGATGGAGGCCGCCGTCCGGGCCGCCCTCCCCGCAGATGCCGCAGTCTGCGCCGCCGCCGTGGCCGACTGGCGCGTCGCACATGCGGCAGACCTGAAGATCAAGAAAAAGGAAGGCAGCGCCCCGCCTGCGCTGAATCTGGTCCCGAATCCGGATATCCTCGCCTCAATCAGCGCCCCCGGACCGGACAGACCCGCCCTCGTCATCGGATTCGCCGCTGAGACGGATCATGTCATCGCCCACGCCACCGCCAAGCGCGCGCGCAAGGGCTGCGACTGGATCGTCGCAAACGATGTGGGACCGGGCACGAACGTCATGGGCGGGCGTGAAAATCGTGTTATTGTGATTTCGGAGTCGGGAGCCGACTCCTGGCCGCTCATGGCCAAAACCGAGGTCGCACGCCGTCTGGCACACAGCATTGCAGAGCACCTGACCGGCTCCGCATAAGCGTGATCCCTCCCGCAGGTTAAGGCTGAGATCGTGAGTTCTGTTCCGTCCCGTCTTCAGTTCACTCCCTCCGCCGGAGCGCTGAAATGACCGCGCAGGACAACGGAACCCTGGACGTCCGCGTCACCCGCCTGCCCCACGCGGCAGACCTCCCCCTGCCGGGCTACGCCACCACAGGTGCCGCGGGCATGGACCTGCTGGCCGCCGTGCAGGAGCCGCTCGACATTCCCGCCGGGGGCCGCGCGCTGATCTCGACCGGACTGAAAATCGCCCTGCCCCCCGGATACGAACTCCAGATCCGCCCGCGCTCCGGCCTCGCTCTCAAGCACGGCATCACCCTGCCCAACACACCCGGCACGATTGACGAGGACTATCGCGGAGAAATCGGCATCATCCTCCTGAATGCAGGCCATGAAACCTTCACCGTCACACGCGGTATGCGCATCGCCCAGGGCGTGGCCGCACCGGTCCTGCGCGTCCGCTGGACCGAAACGGACCAGCTGGACGAGACCGCCCGCGGGGCGGGGGGCTTCGGCAGCACCGGACAGGCGTAGGGCAGGGCTCCCGCCGTGCACGCGCCCTCAGGTGCCCTCCCCCCGCAGACAGAATCCGCAGAGGGAACCACGGACCCTCTCACACCCCTCACTCGCGCCGGAGCAGGCATGCGGAGTGCGGCAGCCATACCTGCAGCCCTGCTGACCATCTTTCTGGCCACGGGCAGCGCAGCCGCAGCCCCGCTCCGCCATACCGGCCTCACGCTCGTCGCGGATACGGGACACACCCTGCTGCATATGCTCGCAGGGATTCTCCTTGCCCTGATCAGCACCCTGCCCCTCGCCACGCTCGCGCGGCGCGAAACGCCCGGCGGAGCCGTTCTCAGAACCCTCACGAGCCTGTGCCACGCGATCCCCGCGCCGGGCGCACTCCCCGTCACCGCCGCCCTGCTCGTCCTGATCGCAGGACCGCTGACAGGCGCCGCCGCCGAATTCGTCATCCTCTCGACCGTCACCGCCTGCCTGCTCTGGCCACTGACCCGCACCCTCGCAAAGGAACTGGCGACAGTCCCGCCGGATCTCGGCCTGGTCGCACTCCAGGCAGGCATGACGCCCTGGCAGCGCTTCTGGCGGCTGAGCATCCCCTGCGCCGTCCCGCAGCTGGTCCAGACGGGCGTCCGCAGCATGTCCATGGCCTGGTTCGTGCTGATCTGGGCCGAAGACGTCGTCTCCGCCCGCGCGGAAAATGTCACACGCGGCATCGGCGGCTATTTCGGGGCCGCGGCTGCCGCACGGGACTGGACCGGCGTCGGCGCCGCAATCCTCGCCATGACCATCGTCATCATCATCTGCGAGCTGCTTGTTTTCCGCCCCATGCTCTTCTGGTCCGGACGCTTCCGCCGCCGCGGAGAGATGGCGCTCGGCGAACCCGTCATCACGACCCTTTTCCGCAGCCATGCATCCCTGCGCGCCTGCACGGGCCTGATAACCGCAGGACTGCGCGGCCTCGCCTCCCTGCCGCTCGGCCCACGCCCTGCGGCGCAGCCCGCAGACAGCGGGCCGGTCCCTGACGAATCCCGCATCGCGCGGATCACGATCATCCTCGCGGCGCTTGCGGTCCTGACCGGAATGACCATCTGGCTGAGCGGAACCGCACTCAGCCTTACGGACCTGCTCACGCTCGCCGGAGAAGGCTGCATCACCCTGCTGCGGACCATCGTGATGCTCGCCCTGATCACGGCCTTCTGGATCCCGGCAGGCGTCTGGATCGGGCTGAGCCGGGAGCGCACCACGCTGTTCATGCCGGTCGCACGCATGGTCGCAGCCTTCCCCTCAAACCTGCTGTTCCCGCTCGCGGCCCTCGTCATCGCCACGGGACATCCGCATCCCGGCCTGTGGCTGACCCCGCTGCTGATCCTCAACGCACAATGGGCCGTCGCCTTTGCCGTCATCGGCGGTATGCGGCGCTACCCCCCTTCCCTGCTGCTCACTGCACGCGCCCTGCGTCTGCGTGGTCCGCTCTGGTGGAAAACCGTCATCCTGCCAGGACTGGCCATTCCTCTTTCCTCAGGAATCGCAACCGCCTTCACGGAATGCTGGACCGCCTCCCTCGCCGCGGAATATCTCCGCTGGGGCGATGGCAGCATCAGCGCATACGGCCTGGGCAGCGCCGTCACGCAGGCCTCGCTCGCCGGTGACCTCCCCCACGCCGTCACGGGAATCCTTCTGATGACCCTCATTATTCTCGGGACTGACCGTTTCCTGTGGCGCCCGCTGCAGGAAAAAGCAGCCAGACGTTTCAGGCAGACACCATGACGGACACCATGACCGATACCGCACCCGGACAGGAACTCCTCCGCCTGCACAATGTCAGCCAGTCCTACCGGAAGGATGCCGGACCGGAAGCACTGGTCCTGGACGGGATCAGCCTGACCCTGCACGAGGGAGAGATCGTCGGCGTGATCGGACGCTCGGGCTCGGGAAAATCCAGCCTGCTGCGGATCATGGGCGGACTGCTGCGTCCCGCCTCCGGCAGCGTCCTCCTGCGCAGCAGCCCTCTCACGGGACCGGTTCCCGATATCGGAATGGCCTTCCAGTCCTTCGCGCTCTTCCCCTGGCTCGATGTCATGGAAAACATCACCCTGCCGCTGGAAGCCCGTGGCATGTCCCGCAGCGAACGCGAGAAACATGCGGAAGACATCATCCGCCTCACCGGCCTCGACGGCTATGCCGGGGCCTGGCCGCGCGAACTCTCGCCGGGCCTCGCCCAGCGCGCCGGTCTTGCCCGCGCCCTCATCTCACGTCCCGACATCCTGCTGATGGACGAACCCTTCGCGGAACTCGATATCCTCACGGCGGAAAATCTCCGGACCGACCTCGTGGAGCTCTGGGCTGAATCCCGCCTGCCCTGCCGCTCCGTCCTGCTCGTCACACATAATGTCGATGAGGCCGTGCTGATGTGCGACCGGATCATCGTGTTCTCAGCCAATCCAGGACGCGTCGAACACGAACTCCTCGTACCCTTCGCCCATCCGCGCGACAGGGAAACACCCGAATTCCGGGACTTCGTAGATGATATCTACGGACTGATGACGCGCCGCGCCCCCGTCATCTCCGAAGCCTGCCTGCCTGCACAAACAGCAGCCCCGGCCGCAAGAAGCCTCTCACCGCTGCCGCCCGTCCCCGTCGAGAGCATCATCGGGCTAATCGAGGCCCTGGCCGCCTCCCCCCTCGACGGAAGAGCGGACCTCCCGCAGCTCGCCACACGCTCACACCTGGAACTGGACGACCTGTTCCCCCTCACTGAAGCCCTCCAGCTTCTGGATATGGCGGAACTCGAAGACGGGGATATCCTTCTCACACGCGAGGGCGGACGCTTCGCGGGAAGCGGGGCGGAGGAACGCCGCGCCATCCTGCGCCACGCCCTGCTCCGGGGCCTGCCGATCATCCGGGAAATCCGGGCTATGCTGGATGAACGCCCATCCCGCGCCGCGCCCGCAGAAACATTCCGCAACATGCTTGAGACCGACATGTCCGCGGACTACGCTGCCCAGACACTCCAGACGCTCACGGACTGGAGCCGCTACGCCGGACTGTTCGACTATGACGAGGAAAGCGACAGGCTTTTCCTGAACGAAGAAGAATGACAGGGCCATTTTCAGAAAAGGATTATTCCTCCATGCATCAGCGACTGACCTCCGTCCGCACTCTCCTCCTCGCCACAGCCCTCTCCGCCTCCGTCATCTCCGGCCTTCCCCTCCTGCATGCCGCACAGGCTGCGGAAAAGCCTGCTGCGGCACAGATCCCGGATTCGCAGAACGTCACGCGCACAACTCTGGAAAACGGACTGCACGTGGTCATCATCCGCAACACGCTCACCCCGGTCGTGACGACGGAAATCAACTATCTCGTCGGCTCCGCGGAAGCCCCCGCAGGTTTCCCCGGCACGGCCCATGCCCTTGAACACATGATGTTCCGCGGCGCGAAAGGCCTCGATAAGGACCAGCTCGCCGCCATCGGCGCGCGGATCGGCGGAGACTACAACGCCGATACGACGGAAGACGTCACGCAGTATTTCTATACCGCACCGGCAGAAGATCTCGGCATTCTTCTGAAAATCGAAGCCCTGCGCATGAACGGTCTGACGCTGAGCGATGCGGACTGGGACAAGGAACGCGGCGCGATCTCCCAGGAGGTCTCCCGGGACCTCTCCAGCCCGGCCTATAAATATATCTCACAGCTCCAGTCCATCCTGTTCCGCAATACCCCCTACGCCCATGACGCCCTGGGAACCCGGGACTCCTTCGGGAAAACGGATGCCGCCCTGCTCAGAAAGTTTTACGAAACCTGGTATGCACCCAACAACGCCATCCTCGTGATCTCCGGTGATGTCGATCCCGGCAGAACACTCGATCTGATCCGCTCCACGCTCGGAAAAATCCCGAAGAAAAACCTCCCCGCGCGCGCTGCGGTCAAACCCGCATCCGTTCCCGCCAGAACCCTCTCCTTCCCAACGGATTATCCCGCAGGCTTCGCAACCATCGCCTTCCCGATGCCCGGTATGACATCAAAGGATTTCGCAACAGCCGATATCCTCTCCGATGTCCTCTCCAGCCAGCGCGGCGCGCTCTACCAGCTCGTCCCCGCAGGCAAGGCACTCTACGCGGGATTTGAATTCTCCCCGAAAAAACAGGCCGGTTTCGGGCTGGCCATCGCCGCCTTCCCCAAAGGCGGAGACGCACAGGCCGCACTCGCCAATATCAGAACGGTCCTCGCGGATATCCGAGACCACGGCGTCCCGGCAGACCTCGTGGAGGCCGCCCGCCGCCGGGAGGTCGCACAGCTAGGCTTCTCCGCAAACTCCGTCAGCGGTCTCGCCTCCTCCTGGTCAAACGCACTGGCCTTCCAGAACCTGGGAGCCCCGGACGACATCATCGCCGCCTACCAGGCCGTCACACCAGAGGACGTCAATCGTCTCGCACGGACCCTGCTGGACCCGACCCACGCCGTCACCGCCGTCCTCCTGCCGGAAAGCTCCGGAAAACCCATAGAAGGCAAAGGCTTCGGCGGCGCGGAATCCTTTGCCTCCGCACCGGAAAAACCCGTCACGCTGCCGGACTGGGCGCAGCAGGCCCTGGCCAAGCTGGATATCCCGCCCGCCGCTCCTGCCCCCGCCGTCTTCACCCTGCCCAACGGCATCAGACTGATCGTACGCCCGGCGAATGTCAGCCACACGATCAGCCTCGCCGGAATGATCCGCCACAATACGGACCTCCAGGAACCGGCAGGCAAGGAAGGGGTCGAGGACATCACAGACGGCCTGTTCAGCTACGGCACGACGCAGCACGACAGGCTGGCCTTCCGTAAGGCCCTGGATGACGTCCCTGCCTGGATCTCCGCCGGAACCTCATTCTCGCTGAAGGTCCCCTCGGGCAAATTCGAGGCCGGAATGAAGCTTCTGGCTGAAAACGAACTCCATCCCGCCTTCCCGGATCAGGCCTTCCAGGTCGTACGCACACAGGCCGCACAGACCCGCGCCGGAGAACTGCAGAGCCCGGACTATATTTTTGATCGTGCCGTGATGAAGGCCATCAATCCGGCCGGTGATCCCTCCCTGCGTGAGGCCACACCGAAAACTCTCATGGCCGTCACCCCCGCAGACGTCCGGGCCTATTATGCCTCCGTCTTCCGCCCCGACATGACGACCATCGTCATCACCGGCGACATCACGCCCGAACAGGCCCGCACTGTTACGGAACGCGAATTCGGAAGCTGGAAAGCAATCGGACCGAAGCCGGATATCAACCTCCCGCAGCGCCCGGACAGCAAAGCCTCACATGCCCAGGTGCCCGACAATACCAGCGTGCAGGACAGCGTGATCCTCGCGGAAAGCCTGCCACTGAACGCCGCCGCACCGGACCGGTATATCCTCCAGCTCGGCAACACCATCCTCGGAGACGGGTTCTCCTCGCGCTTTTACCGCGACCTGCGCGTAAAGAACGGATACGTCTATTCCGTCAGCAGCGAACTCAGCTGGGGCCGCACCCGCGCAGCCTACTCCGTCAGCTACGGCGCAGACCCCGACAAGGTCAGACCCGCACGTGAACTGGTGATGAAAAACCTCAGAACGCTGCAGACAACGGACGTGACGCAAGACGAGCTGACCGTCGCGAAATCCTCCGTCCTGCGCAGCCTCCCGCTGCAGCAGGCCAGCCTCGACTCAATCGCCGGGCTCTATCTGCACCTGACCTCCCTGGATCTGCCGCTCAACCAGTCCGATATCGCGGCAAAAATCTACTACAAAACAACAGCTGCAGATATCCGCAAGGCTTTTTCAAAATGGATGAGACCGGACGATCTCGCCACGATCGTCAAAGGCCCCGCGGCAAAGTAAATTCAGCGGAATAAGCAGGCGGAAGCGGGAGCAGGGACAGACCTGCCCCGCACCCTCACGACGGGTCAGTCCCCCCGGCCATCCGCCAGCACATCGTAAAAACACTGTCCAGATGGGCCGAGATCGGCAGGGAGACACGGCCGAACTCCGCCCCGACAGACAGCTGGATCACAATCCCCGCCATTCCCAGGGCCGCCATATTCACGTCCTGGTCCGGCAGCTCTCCCGCCTGAACCCCGCTCGCCACAAGCCCGGCCAGCATCTCAATGACATTGCGCTCCGGAGACGGGCCGACATGCCGGATCTGATCGAGAGGTGGCCCCGTCTGTTCGGACAGTTTTTCGGGCCTGATAAGCTATAGCCGGTTGTTGTCATGCTGCCGCCTTG
>NZ_JAJJND010000056.1 GCF_029759835.1 Acetobacter sp. AN02 | reverse complement strand
AAAACAGTCAGCACACACAGCCACAAAGTACAACCCTCACGTGCCGCAATCAGGCCTTAACTGACGACACGCCGTAGTGATGTGCGGGGAATGAGGTGCTGACCTTGAAATTCCGCAGGGTCGCACCGGAAGAGTTCTTCACCGTTTCCGTTGCCTCCACGCGGTTTTTCTTCGCTGCAACGCCACGTCCGCTGTGGACGGAGGTTCTGACATGCAGACGGCTGACCGTCACGTCGAGATGCAGGTCCGCAGGCTCTCCCGCCTGGGCTATTCTCTGGGCATAGCCGCGGGATGACAGCTCCTGTGCCAGCCCGTCACGCAGATCATCGCAGCGTGATGCTTCCTCGCATCCCTGCACGGACACGCTCCAGATCGCCGGTTTCGGCAGGGCTGCGGACGTATCCTGTGCCGCTGCATATCCGGTCATGCCGGCCGCAAGAGGAAGAAGGACTGCGGTCATGAGGGCGAGGCGTCTGATCATAGGCATGTCTCTGGGCAGTCTGGTTAAAATAAACTCGCAGATGTAACTCTGCAGAACCGTCTTCGTTCCCTGCTCTCCCTGACCGGTGCCCGGTTTTCACCTTCACGGGAGGAGAGCGCTGTCTGTCCGGCGAGCGTAGCCGCGCCTGTCTTAAAGGTCTACGCTGCGCGCAGAATCTGAGACAGGAGCCTTGTCCCATGACCAGACCGGAAGCGGAAATTCCATCATCCATGCGCGCCGTTCTCATATCGGAGCCGGGAAATCCCGAAGTGATGAAGATCAGCTCCGCAGATGTTCCCGTTCCCGGACAGGGGGAGATCCTGGTGCGTGTTCAGGCGGCCGGAATCAACCGGCCGGACATCATGCAGCGCAAGGGTCTGTATCCTCCCCCGCCGGGTGCAAGCCCGCTGCTTGGTCTTGAGATTGCGGGCGAGGTTGTGGCCTCCGGCCCCGGCGTGACCCGCTTTCATACAGGAGACCGGGTCTGCGCGCTGGCCAATGGCGGCGGCTATGCACAGTACTGCGTCGTGCCGGAGAGCCAGTCTCTGCCCTGGCCGGAAGGATTTGACGCCGTGCGGGCGGCAGCTCTGCCGGAGACGTTTTTTACCGTATGGTCCAATCTTTTCCTGACTGCGGGACTGCGCAACGGGGACCGTGTCCTCATTCACGGCGGTACCGGCGGGATCGGGACGGCGGCCATCCAGCTTGCCCGTGCTTTCGGGGCCACGGTTTTCGCAACGGCCGGATCGCCTGAGAAATGCCAGGTGTGCGAAGAGCTCGGCGCGACGGCCATCAATTACCGTGAGACGGATTTCGTTGAACGGATCAGCGAACTGACGGGGGCTGCGGGCGTCGATATCATTCTCGATGTGATGGGCGGGGCCTATTTCGACCGGAACCTGCGCTGTCTGGCCCAGGATGGCCGTCTGGTGATCATTGCGCTTCAGGGTGGCGTGAAGGCAGAGAACGTCAATGTCGCCCGCATCATGACGAAGCGCCTGAATATCACCGGAACGACGCTCCGCCCGCGTCCTGCCTCCTATAAGGCGCAGATCGCACGGGAGCTTGAGGAGAAGGTGTGGCCCGTTCTCGCAGCAGGAGAGGTCAGGCCTCTGATTTTTCAGGTCTTTCCGTTCGACGATGTTGTCGCCGCCCATCAGATGATGGAAGAAGGGGATCATATCGGCAAAATCGTTCTGACATTTGAAGAGTAAATCCCTGATATGAAACTGCATGTTCTTACGGCCGGACCGGAAAACGGCGATACCTCCCTGCCCCCGGTCGTATTCATTCACGGACTGTTCGGACGCGGTCGTAATTTCGGTTTTTTCCAGAGACGTCTGGCCGCGACACGCCGCACGATAGCAATCGATCTGCGCAATCACGGAGCCAGCCCGCACGGCAGGGCGGACTACACCGTCATGGCAGAGGACGTGTTCGAGACACTGACCGCTCTTGATGCGCTTCCGGCGGTGATCGTCGGGCACTCGATGGGTGGCAAGACATCGATGATGCTCGCGCTGCATCATCCGGAGGCGGTCGAGCGGCTTCTGGTGGCGGATATTGCTCCGGCGGAAGGCAGTTTTGCCCAGTCGCGCTCGCTTGCAGAGGATCTGGCCGCACTTCATCTGCCCGATTCACTGAATCACAGCCAGGCCGACTCATTGCTGGCGACCGTGATTGCCGAAAAGCCTGTCCGTGACCTGATGATGCAGAATCTGGAGCTGGGAGATCATCCCTCCTGGCAGATCGGTCTGAAAGAGATCGAGGCCTCCATGGACGATATTATCAGCTGGCCGCACATCCCTCAGGGCACGGAGTATGATGGCAAGGTTCTCTTCATCCGGGGCGGCAATTCGCGCTACGTCCAGTCGGCTGCCTTTCCGGAGATGAAACGCCTTTTTCCTCATTACCGTCTTGAGACCATCGCCGGGGCCGGACACTGGGTTCATGCGGAGAAACCCCGGGAGTTTCTTGAACTTCTGGAACATTTTCTCGCTGAGCAGTGAACGCGATGCCCGTGTGGAAGGAGCCCTATCTTGAGACCTGCTGCCGCTCCGCTCTCCGCCGTCTCCATCTGGCGGCAGAGACCGGGCGGCCGCACGGGCTGAGGGATGAGCCGTGCCTGAAGCGGCTGACCGGGATGAGGCTGGCCCGGGAAGGAGACGACGAGCGCTTCCGCATCACGCAGGATGGAGAGGCACGGCATGAGGCCGAAATCCTGAGCATGGCCCGGAGACACAGCTTCAGACGATGAGTCTGTTTTTCTACCGTGACGCCGGAGACTTATGGGCGGCCATTGATCGTCTGGCTGCAGGCCAGGGCGTGTCCGCCTCCGGTCTTGCGCGTCTGGCGGGCCTTGACCCTACCGTGCTCAATCCCTCGAAACGCCGCCGGGCGGACGGCCGTTTCCGCTGGCCCGGCATGGAGACCGTAGCCCGGCTTCTGGATGCGGCCTCCACATCACCTGCAGAGTTTTTTTCAGTAAAAACGACTGCTGATATATCTGTCCGTATTCCCCGGGCAGACTGGTCTGCCCTGCGGGGACATGCCTCTTTCGATCGCGCCGGGCTTCCTTCCGGTGCGGACTGGCACCTGGCCAGCGCGGCTCCCTTTTCTCCCGAGCCGCATGATTATCTGATCTGCCTCGACACATCCGATTTCGAGCCGGTGCTGCGCGATGGCTCCACCCTTCTTCTCTCCCCGGCCGGTCCGGTGCTGCCGGGAGACAGGTGTATATTCATTTCCCGGGATGGGGTTCTTCCCGGAATTCTGGATGAAGCGGGAACGCTGCGTGTGCTGAATGGTCAGGATATTCCACCGGATCAGCCACAGCAGAACAGGTTTCTTCACAGGATTCTTGCGGTGACCCTGTAAGATTATTCCCTCATACCTTTAATAAATTGTTTTTTTTGTATAGTCCGGGGGAAGCGTTCGTTTTTATTACCCTTTCCGGAGTATCCCGATGTACACGGGCCGCGTCTTTCTGTCTTTCCGCTCTCTGAAACAGGCGGCGTGGCTGGTGTTACTGACCTGTCCTGCCGTTGCATGTGCCCAGGACAGCACCAGTCATCCGGCAGCTGTTGCGGCTCCGGCTGACACCGGCACGGCAGCCCAGAAGCCTTCTGCAGAAGCTGCGGGAAGCGGCACGGACAAGACCGACAGCAGCGCCTCCGAAAGCGTTATCATCCCCCCCCTTCCCTCAGTCGATACCGCTGCGGCTCTGAAGGAGGGTGAGAAGCTGCGGGCCGCCTTCAGAAGTGCGGTCGGCTCATCTGCGGTAAAACTCACCCCTGCACGCCAGGCTCTGATGATCAGGCTCGCGAAGGAGCAGCTTCAGTCTTCAGATCATAAGATCGACCGGGCACAGCTGATCGTTATCGTGGATCGCAGCCCGGCCATTCAGCGTCTTGCCCTGGTTCTGGCTCTACCTGATCAGGATGACTGGCCGCTGATCGGCGCCTCAAAGACATCGACCGGTACTGCCGGACGCAAATACTATTATATCACTCCGACGGGCATCTTTGAAAATTCCGCGGATCGTCTGGGCTATCGTGCCGAAGGGACGAAAAACAAGAACGGTATCCGCGGGATCGGCGCGAAGGGGATGCGCGTGTGGGATTTCGGCTGGCACAATGCCACCAAAGGCTGGTCAGGAAATGGCAAGACCGGCGATATTCGGCTTGAGATGCACGCCACCGATCCTGATTTTCTTGAGTCCCGCCTCGGCCGTCCGGCCTCGGAAGGCTGCGTGAGAATTCCGGCCAGAGTTAATGTCTTCTTTGACCAGCATGGCGTGCTTGATGCTGAATACGAGCAGACCGCCAGCTACGACGCACGCTTCCGCGCCCTGCTCCCTAAGAACCTCACGCCCACGCCGGTGACGGGTGACCTGATGGTCGTTGTGGACTCCACCGGCCTGTCGGCTGCGTCAGGCTATAAGGGGAAGTCCTGACGCCTCAGTGAATGGTCATCGGTACCATCTGGTTTTCCTCAAGCGTGGAAATCACCGTGTCGGTATCATCGGCCACGCCCATGACCTCGCCATTCGCAGCATGAATGGCGAATACTTCCTGCCCTTCCTCCAGCACGCCGCGCCGGATATAGACCAGCGTCGGCAGCCCGAGTGCCAGGAACTGCTCGTCTGAAAGATTACGGATATCGACTGCGCCCCCCGGAGCAGAGTGCTGATCGTTAGGGACATTCGCTGCATTACCGGCTCGCATGGCCCTGCGCCTCCTGGTCTTCATAAACTCTGACAAACAAACCTTTCAGTTCTCCGGAATCGTTCTTATGACCCCTGAGGATTTCGGAGAGGCCGGAGTGATGCCGCTGTTTGCGGCTTTTCCCGGTTTCCTGATCTCAATACGCCTTACGCGCACCTCGGGTTCCGGACGGCTGAGATCTACATGCAGGAGGCCGTTATCGAGCCAGGCCCCCTCGATATCAATTCCTTCGGCGAGAACGAACGCCTTCTGGAACTGACGTGCCGCGATTCCACGATGCAGGAAAACCCTTCCGGACGCATCTTCTGTCTGGCGCCCTCTTATCACAAGCTGGTTATCTTCCTGCGTGATCTGCAGGTCATCCATGCTGAATCCGGCGACGGCCAGAGTGATTCTGAGGGAAGACGGCCCGGTCTGTTCGATATTATAGGGCGGATATCCGTCCGTTGCTGATTTGGATACCCGCTCCAGCATATTTTCCAGGTGATCGAATCCCAGAAACATGGGCGATCCGAAAACGCGGCCTGAACCCGACATATGGCTCCTCCGATGAGCGAGACTTCAGAATCCGGCCCTTCAGCGGCACCGGCTCTGTCGGATATGGGTGGCTCCCGGATTTCCCGCAAGCCTTCCCGTCATGAAAGCCACCCCTCAGTAGCGATATTGCCACAGGAGACCGACGCTGCTTCCGGGATCATTCTCCGGAGTGGTGAAACCCGTGACATTCCCGCCCGTCCCGACCGTCGTGTTCAGCTTGAGATGTCGCATGAGATCAACCTGCACCTGTGCCTGGGTGCCGGAGCCTGAGGTGGCCTGTTTCGCGCCGACATAGACGCCTTTCATGACGTATCGCCCGGCCTCGATACTGCCGCCGCCATTGCCGACGCCGCCGACGCCGCCGCCGACCGCCAGACGATCGAGACCAAGCGTCTTACGGATCGTGCCCAAGGGATCAAAGGTTGAGCTTCCGGCCAGAGCCGCGACGGAGGCTGCCACCTCCGCCATCTGAGTTGCCGACAGATTACGGGCTTCCTGACCGAAAAGCAGCATAGCCACGACCTCATCCTGCGGCAGAGGCGGCAGGGATTCGAAGGAAATCTTCGGATCGGAAGCATAGCCGCCAATCTTGAGCATCGCGGTCTTGCCCGCCACGTTTCTGTCTGCCTGGAAGTCGAGCGTGGGGTCCAGGCGGTGCTGCACGCCGCTGCCGTCGAAGCCGACACGGCCATGCGTGAAGTTCAGATTGATCCCCGCCAGACTGAACAGTCCGCGTTTGAGATTGAATCCGCCTTCAATCTGCGGTGCGGCAGCCGTTCCGGACACATGCAGCAGACCGCTCATTTCCGCATCCAGCCCGTGCCCGCGGACATAGAACTCTCCCGGGGAGTGAATTTTCAGATCCAGCCCTGTCACGAGACCAGCCGTCTGTGCGCCCGTGCCGGGTGCCTTCTCTCCCGGGCGGATCACATCCAGGTGCGCGACGGATGCGGGCATGGAGCTGGGGATATTCACATCCACATGCGGCAGGTCCACCTTGCCCGTCACGTCGATACGGGATTTTGCCTGCCCTCTGATGGCAATATCCGCGTCCATCACGGCCGTGATCAGATCACTCGCCACGGGCCGGGCCTTATCTGCCTGGAAATGCAGATCGACGGGCATGCCAGGGGCGAGCGCGCCGACATGACCTGTCAGCGTCATGCTGCCCCTACCCGCCTCCGCGCGGAAGCTCCTGATCAGGATATCGTCACCCTGTGCTTCGATCAGAGCCTCGATTCCGCTCAGATGCAGCCCCTGGGCAAAATCCTGTACATCGCCCTTATGCAGCGCAACTGTTCCGGAGGCCCGCGGTGCGGAGGCCGTTCCGCTGACCGCGAGATTAAGATCGACCTGCCCGTGCGCCTGACGTCCGGCAGCACCGAGCACGGCATCGGCAATCGACAGATCAGCCATACCTGTCGCCCGGATCGCCATCGGCTCCGTAGCACTTAAAGGTGCTTTTCCGCTGACCTGCAGGCCAAGCTTCGGACCGGCCGAGGCACGGACATCGATCTTCGCGCTCTTACCTGCCATATCCGCGGCAGCATCCAGCTTCAGCGGCGGAAGGGACGCCGCATCTCCGCTCAGCATCCGCAGATCGGTGCCGTGTATTTCCGCGTGGCCACCCGGGCTGTCCGTCGTTCCGCTGAGCTTCGCCTTAAGGGACAGCATCCCTCCGGCCTTAAGGCCCGGCACGAATGGGTTGGCAAGGGCCGGGGTGATGTGATCGACCGACACAGTCATCGCGAGGGCGGGTTTTACCGTCCCGGCGATATCTATCGCTGCGGGGGCAGTGCCCTGCGGCCCGAGGGAGGCCAGCAGCCGGTCAACACCGATTTTATCTCCGAAGGCAGCCGTAACGGGTTTCTGGAGCCGCAGATCCTCATGTTTTGCAGTCGCGCTCAGCCGGTCGATGCGGATTTTCTTCCCCGGCACATCCAGCAGGGCAGCCATATCCAGCACGCCCGGATCACCCGCGATATCTGCAAATCGCCCCTGAGCCGTCAGGGCCAGAGCCGTCTGCGGACCCTTTGCCTTGGCCGACACCGCACCGCTGACCGATGGCGCCGTCAGACGATCCACAGCCAGCTTCAGATCCGTCACGGGTGCGCCTGCCGGGTCCGCCACGCTTCCGGCAAGAGACAGCCGCCCGATCTGCACCTGCGGCACGGAAATTCCCGCTCCGTCCAGCTTCAGATCCGCACGCGGTTTTCCGCCCGGCGCGGCAGTTGTATGAACCGACAGCTCCACACTGCCCGCGGTCTGCTGCCCGATGATCCGGGACAGATCCGCCAGCCGTGTCATTTTCAGTCCGATCTGACCCAGAGGGACGACCGCACCGTCCGGAAGATCAAGCGTGCCGCTGCCGCTCAGACTGTTCCATTTGAGGGCCTCAAGCGCGATATGGCGGGTGTTCTCCGCATCCTGCGTCAGCCCGACAGCCAGCGAAAGCGGTGCCCGGTCCAGTGTCCCGGCCGCTTTCAGTTCACCCTGGGGCTTGCCCGGAAGATGCGTGAAAGACGCGTCCAGAGTCAGCGGGCTGCGCGCCAGAGTGGCTGTGGCCGGATCCGTTTCCAGATGCGCCGTGGCTGCCAGATCATCCGTCAGCCCCCTGGCGCTCAGATGCAGTTTCGTCGTCCCTCTGACGCTGTCCGCAAGCGCCCGCAGATCAGGAAGCCCGAGATCTGCGGACAGATCGACAGATGTCTGATCCTTGCCGCCGACGATCCTCTGCTCTGCAAGACCTGCGGCCGTCAGGGAAATCGCACGTCCCGACAGGAACAGGGTGCGCAGCCGGATGTCTTTTCCGTCCGCGCCGGCCGGTGTCATGACCACGCCGAGCGCCAGCCTGCCGGACGGACCGATCAGCTTCACCGCCTGGGGCTGTCCACCCTGCAGGGAGATATCTCCGTTCAGATCAAGCGAGGTCGGGCCTGAAAGTTTTTCCGGAAGAGCCGCATTCGCCGTCAGATGCGCATGCCCTGTTAGCTGCTGTTTCCCCACAGCCGCCAGCGGACGAAGATCGGGCAGATCAAGCGTTGCCCGGAGCTTTACGGCGGGCTGCGTCTGCGCGTTCGCCTCAAGCCTGATCAGCGGATGCTGCAGCGACAGCATGACCGGACGCCCGCTCTGATCCGGCATATAGGTCGCATCCAGTTCCACAGGAGACTGCGCGAGCAGAGCCGGGGCAGGCCCGGGAACCGTCAGCCCCGCAAGCTTTGCGTGCAGCTGCAGCCTGTCGGGCATGCTGCCTGCGTTCATACCGTCAAACAGGATATCCGCACGGCTCAGCGCGACACCCGCCGCCGTGAGCCTGTCGATCACAAGCGCGCCGCTTCCCTGCGGAGCGGAGAGTTTACCCCTGAGTTTTGCCTTCAGATCGATTCCGCCCCAGGCCACCCCGGGAAGCAGCGTCATGGCCGGAGACTGCGCCTTTATGGCAATATCGGCCTCGGACGCCGGAAGATTCAGGGTTCCTGTGGTCGATGCCGAAATCTTTCCGGCTTCAGCCTTGAAATTCAGAGCCAGCGCGCTGGTCGGACCATCCATATCCAGCCTGAGCGCGACGGGAACAATGGAATCCATCCCGGACAGCGTCTGCGCAAATCCCCCCGGACCATCCGATCCGTCGAGATGCAGCATCAGGTTTTTCGCACGCAATTTCGTGGAAAGGGAAATCCGTGTGGGTGTCTTCAGACTTTGCAGATCAAGCGCGATATCCGTATCTGGGAGATGAGTGAGCGCAAAATCTGCAGTAATATCATCAAGATTATTAATCCTGGCATGACCGGAGAGAGAGACCGCCACGTCAAGCCCCGCGACCGGAGCACCGACCTCGATCCGCTTTGCATCCACCTTGCCTATATCTATGGACAGTCCCAGACGCATCGGTGCGGAGGAGGCCGGTTCCGCAGGTTTTTCCGGAGCAGACGATTCAGGAAGGCGCGGAATGGCCAGACGATCGCAATGCAGCAGATCCACATGAACGCTTTTGCCGATCAGCCTGAGCGGCGACCAGTCCAGATCCAGCCCCTCAAGCGTCAGCCAGACCCCCCTGGCATCCGCAAGCTCGATCTTTCCCGCGTGGAGCGCATCAGGAAAACGGCCAGACAGCCCTGTGAGTCTGACCATCCCTCCCGTGAGAGACGTGGTCTGCCGCTCGATAAAATGCCGACCTGCCCCGGTATTCGCACCGGCGAGGGCAACAACGACAACCGTTACGACAAGGCCCGCAACACCGGCTGCGCCGATCCCGGCAATTCGCAGCACACGTCGCATCAGACTGCGTTTTGCCCGTACCGGCTTTTCCTGAGGCGGCATATCCTGATCAGTCATCAGAACGTCTCTCCCAGGCCGATATACAGCTCCCATTTGTCGCCGCGATGCTGCCGGTTGAGCGGCACCGCGACATCCACGCGCACCGGCCCGATCGGCGTGTAATAGCGCACGCCGCCACCCGCACCCACGCGCAGCTTGCCATGAAACGGCATACCGTCAGACCCGACCTGCCCTGCATCCGCAAAGGTAGTCATACCAAAGCTTTTTCCGATCCTTTGCCGGAATTCAAAGGTGCCTGCATCCAGAGCGGTGCCGCCGATGGCGTATTTGGTATCACCGAACTGCGGACCCACTCCCTGGTAGCGGAAACCTCGCACGGTCGCACTGCCACCGGCATAAAGGCGCTGATCCGGAGGAATATCGTAGGTGGATGCCCCCTGGATGGTTCCCACGGTCCCGCGCACCGCAATCACGCTGCGGCCCGGTCTGCTCAGACCGATTTTGGAAAGATCCAAATAGGTTGAGGCCGTGGCCTGCATGATCGCGAAAAATGCCGTGCTGTGGCCAAGAGATTCCATCGGCGTGATACCGATGGAAACACGCGCGCCATGCGTTGCGGCGTCCAGGGGCGATTTCAGATCCGTGCTGTCATAATTGGCCGACAGCGGTGCGGACAGCAGCGTATAGCTTCGTGTATCCCCGAACTGGCGCACGCTTTCCTGAATCCACTGCCCCCCGTAGGACACTTTCCACCTGCGACTGATGATGCGTGTGATCCCCGCCCGCGCAAGCAGCGCCGTCTGGTGATAGGAATAGAAAAGCTGCCTCAGCCCTTCGACACGTATGCTGAATGTCTGCCTCCGGCCCGAAAAATCCGGCTTCATCAGATCGGCATAGATATCGTAGCCAAGCCCCTGCTGGGCAGAACCGCCGACGCCTGTCACGAGCGCGGTCAGACGCAGGGTTTCAGCCCGCCCGAATATATTGTTATGCGTCCAGTTTGCCCCCAGACGACCGCCGAGATCGGTTGAATATGCCGCCTCAGCCCCGACCGTGCGGGATTTTCCTTCACGGAACGTGATGGTCAGCGGAATCGTGCCATCTGCCGCAAGCTTATCCGCTTTCCTGATGCTCACACTTGCGAAAATTCCGAGCGCAGCAAGATCCTGGCGCGCGGCCTCAATCCGGCCGGGGCTGTAGCGCTCTCCGGAAGCAATCGTCAGGCGATGGCGAATAAACTGCACATTGGTCTTCTCCAGACCTTCAAGCGTAATCTCTCCGATGCGGGCCACCGGCCCGGGGCTGGCAACGAAATGCAGGTCAAGCGTGCGGGTTTCTGGCCTGAGCCAGGCAACCGGGGTCTGTACCTCCGCCAGAGGCCGGCCTTCATCCTCATATTCCTGCATCAGATCACCCGATGCCTTGAGAATATTTGCAGAATTTGCGGAATCTCCGGAGTACAGGCCGAACGCTTTTTCCTCCGGGGAAGACAGCTTCATCGGATGACCTTCCGGATCGGCAATCTCAATGGTTCCGATATGATATTCAGGGCCGGGTGCGGCACTGATCCGGACGGCGACGGTTTCCTTCTTCGGCAGCGCGCCAAGCCATGACGACAGTTCGGCGGCCTGGCCGTCGATCTGCAGTGCAGGCGGCGAAGAGACGCCGTCAGGCCGTTTGAGGGATATCTTCACCTTGCCTTCATAATAGCCAAAGCTGTCCAGAGCGTCCTTCAGCCGCCCGTAATCGCTCCTGACACGTCCGGCCAGCGCAAACGGCCCCGTCTCGGTGGTGTCCTGAAGGGAAATCATCTCGGATGATGCCTGCAAAGCCGCATCCAGATCATCATTCCCGGATGACACGACAGAGGCACGATAGACGTCCTGCGCTGATTTTTTCTTTTTATCTGCAGCAAAACCGTGGCCTGCTGCTGCAAACAGCGTCGAAAGAAGAACAGCCTGAATCAGGTGCCGCTTCATTTTCCGACGCCCGGCACGCGCCCCCCCCCGCTGCTTGTTCTGTCAGAAGAACAGCGCTCCCGTATCACCCGTATGGGTCTCCTCCCTCATAAACGCCGATTATGTCGGCAATCACGGTGCGTTCGCAACACCATGTTTGGAGATTACAATTTTAGAGGTAAGTATGGCGTATATGTGTTTCCAATGTCGCCCGCCGGTTACGGCCGGTCCGGGCGGCTGAACAGAAAGCGTTCCGGACAGGCTCTGCCGGAAACGATCCGGTCGAGTGATGCAGCGCAGCAAGAAAACGGCTTTTTCCGGCCGTATCCCCCCCCCGTTTCCGCTGAGCGCGGATGATGCCGCCCCGACGGCATGGGAACGATTCGTGCAGGTGGCAGCCGGTGCCGTCGTGCGGGTCCGCGCCGCCATCCGCCTGACGGCAATCGTTACCTGGGCTCCGTCCTCTGTCGGATTTGAAGCCCTGCTGCTGCGCGTTCCGGGCACGATCCGCATCCGCTGGCCGCGAATCATCTGGAGCGTGCTGTGCAAGCTCATCCGCGTGCGCCTCAACGTCGTGGGAAGAAGGGTCGGAACGGTCGGCGGACCAGCTGCACGCCGCCGGGGCGAGCGCCCGGTCATTTATGTCTCCAATCACTCCTCCTGGCTTGATGTGGTGGTGCTCGGGGCCGTTCTGCCCTGCGTGTTCGTCGCCAAGGGAGATATCGAGAAATGGCCCGTCATGGGCTGGGTCTGTCATGTCGGGCGGACGATCTTCGTCAGCCGCCAGCGCAACACCACCGGCAGGGAACGTGACACCATGATCTCCCGCCTGGCCGGGGGCGATAACGTGACGCTGTTTCCGGAAGGCACCTCCTCGGACGGCTCGCGCGTCCTGCCCTTCATGTCTGCCTTTTTCGCCATCGCGAAAGCACCGCGCCTCTCGGCAAAGCGCAAGGCCGCCCTGCAGGATACGGGCGAGGAGGAAAGCACCCTCTCCTTCCCGCCGGGAATGGAGCCGATCATCCAGCCCATATCGGTCGCCTATGACCGCCTAGACGGCATGCCGGTCTCCCGCAGCAGCCGCCCGGTCTTTGCCTGGTATGGCGATATGGAGCTCGGCCCGCATCTGTGGCAGCTGCTGAACTGGTCCTCCATGCGCGCCACGATCCTGCTTCACCCGCCGCTCGATCCAGCAGATTTCCCGAGCCGCAAGGCGCTTGCCCAGGCGGCTTGGAAAGCCATTGCGGATGGCGCGGCACGTATCCGCCAGAACGATATTCCTGAGATTCCGGACTATCCCGTTCAGGGAGAAAACGGTGCCTGGCAGGCCGACAGCACATCTTCGCTTGACAACACCGGCCCGTCTTTTGCCTGATACCCCTGTCAGCTGCGGAGCCGTAACGGCTCCGGGCCTGAACGGGAGAATCGACCTGACCGGATATTGCCGGATTTCACGACATCAGCCCCCGCCTCCGAAGCCCGTCAGGCTGCCGGAGGGAGCGGTTCTGCCTTGACTGCAACCACGCATCCTCCCATTCCTGCCGTTTCTCATGCAGGCGCCGTTCGTGCGTCCGCAGATATCACGGCAGACGAGGACCGCGTGACGACCGCACTCTCCCCCGAAGACCGCCTTTCCGGCACCGTACAGCGCGGACTGCACATGATCACCTGGGGCTGTCAGATGAACGTCTATGACAGCGCCCGCATGACGGACGTGCTCCGCCCGCTGGGCTACACCCCGGTTGACGCGCCGGATTCGGCGGACATGATCATCCTCAATACATGCCACATCCGGGACCGGGCAGCAGAAAAGGTGTTCTCCGAACTCGGACGTCTCCGCCTGATCAAGGAGGAGCGCAAGGCTTCGGGACGGGAAACCGTCATCGCAGTGGCGGGCTGCGTGGCGCAGGCTGAGGGAGAGCAGATTCTCGCCCGCGCGCCTTATGTCGATATCGTGCTCGGCCCGCAGACCTATCACCGTCTGCCTGAGATGGTGGCCCGTGCCGCACGTGCAGGCGGAGCTGTGATCGATACGGACTTCCCTGCCGAACAGAAGTTCGATTTCCTGCCCGAGGATGCCGCCCCGCAGACAAGCGGTAACCTGACGGCATTCCTGACGATTCAGGAAGGATGCGACAAATTCTGTTCCTTCTGCGTGGTGCCCTACACCCGCGGCGCTGAGTCCAGCCGCCCGATGGTGTCGGTCGTCGCGGAAGCCCGCCGGATGGTGGAAGGCGGCGTCCGGGAGATCACGCTGCTCGGGCAGAATGTGAACGCCTATCACGGGCAGAATCCCGATGGCTCCGTCTGCGGTCTGGCAGAGCTTGCCGGGATGCTGTCGGATATCCCCGGCCTGAGGCGTATCCGCTACACCACGTCCCATCCCCGGGACATGGATCAGGCGCTGATCGATGCCCATCGTGACATGCCTGCGCTGATGCCGTTCCTTCATCTTCCCGTGCAGTCCGGTTCAGACAGAATTCTCAAGGCCATGAACCGCGGACACACTGCCGCGGAATATCGCGCTCTGGTCCTGCGCCTGCGCGAGGCCCGGCCGGATCTTGCCCTGTCCTCCGACTTCATCGTCGGCCATCCGGGAGAGACCGACGAGGATTTCGAGGCCACGATGCAGCTCATACGCGATGTCGGCTTCGCTCAGGCTTTCTCCTTCAAATACTCCCCCCGTCCCGGCACGCCTGCGGCAGGCGCTCCGGGGCAGGTGCCCGAGAATGTGAAGGACGTCCGTCTGCAGGCCCTGCAGGCCCTGCTGCGCGAGCAGCAGGACGCGTTCAACCAGTCCGTCGTCGGGCGTGTCGTGCCGGTACTGTTTACCGGCACCGGCCGCAAGCCCGGCCAGATTACCGGACGGTCCCCCTGGCTGCAGCCCGTCCATGTGGACGGTCCCCAGAGCCTGATCGGCAGAGAAGTGCCGGTGAGGCTGACTGCCCGCTTCAGCAACTCGCTGTCCGGGTCTCTTACCGAGGAGTACGTGCGCGCTTGACCAGACTGCCTGCTTCCGATTCCGCCAGGCCTGCCGGCCTTTCCTCCCTCGTTTCCGGCGACGGGCCTCCGCCCAGACCGGCAACGCTCCAGTTCAGCGATAATACGCTGCTCGCAAAACTGGTCGGAGACCGGAGCAGACATCTGCGGCACATGGAGGAAAGCCTTGGCGTAAGGCTGGCGCATCGCGGGAACAGGATTTCCATCCAGGGCGATCCGGGCCGCGTTGCACTGGCACACTCCGCCCTGACCACCCTGTATCGCAAGCTGGAACGTGGCGGGGCGATCGATACCTCAGAAATCGATGCAGCTATCCGGCTGTCCGACATCCACACCGCCCTGCGGGAGGGAAGCGGTATCACGTCCGAGGACGCAGCTCCCCCACCCCGTCCTGCAGCCGAATTTCCTACTATCCGCACAAAACGCGGCGCCATAGAGCCGCGCTCCCCGGGCCAGACGGCCTATATGGAGATGCTGGCTAAAGAGGAAATGGTGTTCGGCATCGGACCTGCAGGCACGGGAAAGACCTATCTCGCGGTCGCCCAGGCCGTGGCGATGCTGCAGGCGGGCCAGGTGGACCGCATCATCCTCTCCCGGCCCGCCGTTGAGGCCGGAGAACGCCTGGGCTTCCTCCCCGGAGACATGAAGGACAAGATCGATCCCTATCTCCGGCCGCTTTATGACGCACTGCACGACATGATGCCGGGCGATCAGGTTGTCCGCCGGATTGCCTCAGGAGAGATCGAGGTCGCACCGCTGGCATTCATGAGGGGCCGGACACTGGCGCATGCCTATGTGATTCTGGACGAGGCACAGAACACGACCGCCGCCCAGATGAAAATGTTCCTCACCAGAATGGGCAGCGGCACCCGGATGGTCGTGACCGGCGATCTCAGCCAGATCGATCTGCCTCCGGGCGCCGTATCCGGGCTTCAGGATGCGCTGGACACGCTGGAAGGCGTTAACGGGGTTGCCGTAAATCGTTTCGATGCCCGGGATGTCGTGCGCCACAGGCTGGTCGCGCGCATCGTCGAGGCCTATGATGAACGGACGGCGATGGAGCGGGGCATTTCCCGCAGACGTCCTCGCCGGGAGAACGATGGAACCGCCTGAAGATATGTTCCGCGCCTTTCCGGGCGCGGATTTCCCCGAGTCCGACCTCTCTGAGGAGGGAACGGAGATCATCACTGAGGATACCCGCTGGAACCGCCATGTTCCGGAATCCGGGTATCTCATCGCTCGTGTTCTTAACGCCGTGTCCGCCGCAGGATGCCTGTCTGAGCCGGATACGATCGTCCTCAGTTCGGATCGCGAGGTCAGACGCCTCAACGGTCGTTTCCGCGGCCGCAGGAAACCTACGAATGTGCTGACATTCGATCCCGTTCCCGGATATTCCGGCGGAGAGATCGTGCTCGCACTGGAAACCGTCTGCCGGGAGGCCGCCGCCGCAGGACGGACTCCGGCCGCCCATCTGGCCCATCTTCTGGTCCACGGGCTGCTGCATCTGGATGGCTATGATCACCATCAGGCAGGGGAAGCCCGCCGGATGGAGATGAAGGAAGCGTGGATTCTCTCCCGTATCGGAATCGCAAATCCATGGAAAACCCGGACGGCAGCAAGGAACCGGTCATGAGCGGAGATGATCTCAGTCCGGCTTCTCCTTCAAAAAAACCGCGCAGTCTTCTGTCCCTTTTCGGCAGGCGCAAGGCTGATCAGGGTGTCCGGCACTCCATTGCAGCCCTAGTCCAGGAAGCCGCTCAGGCCGGAGAGACCGACGACGACGCACCGGAGCTGGACCGCCAGGAGCGCGTGCTGATCGCCAATATCCTGCGCCTTCGGGAAACCAGCGCCGATGACGTCATGATTCCGCGCGCTGATATCGTCGCGATGCCCGCCGATATCAGCCTGGATGACGCCCTGGCCATGATGCGCCGGGAAAATCACTCCCGCATGCCGGTCTATCGCGGACAGCTGGACGACATTGTCGGCATGATCCACGTCAAGGATCTGATTGCCTATGTCGGAACCAGCGATGCCTTCAGTCTCGAAGCCCTGCTCCGCCAGCCCCTGATGATCGCTCCCCAGATCCCCGTGCTCGATCTGCTGATGCAGATGCGCCAGCATCACGTTCATCTGGCGCTGGTCATTGATGAATACGGCGGAATCGACGGTCTCGTGACCATCGAAGATCTGGTGGAAACCATTGTCGGCGACATTTCCGACGAACATGATGAACCGGCAGCCGTCATGATTGCCGAGCGACCGGACGGTTCATATGACGTGGATGCCCGCTGTCCTGTGGAGGAATTCGAGGACCGTATCGGCCCGCTGCTGACAACGGCCGAGCATGAGGCAGAGATCGAGACGATCGGTGGTCTCGTGTTCCGTCTGGCCGGACGCGTGCCTTCAAGCGGGGAAGTACTAACGCACGAAAACGGCTTCATTTTCCGGGTTCTTGATTCCGATGCCCGGCATATCCGCAAGGTGCGCGTCAAATCTCCGATAGCTCCCTCAGAAAATATAAAAAGATGAAAATATATCCTTAGCCGGTTTAAAATTTATTTCATATTTTTCTTCACTCAGATTTTTGTATCAGTTCTTACGGCGTGTCGTCAGTTAAGGGCTGCGCGTGTGCCGTGAGTGTTGTACTTTCCGGCTTCCTGTGCAGACTGTTTT
>NZ_JAJJND010000055.1 GCF_029759835.1 Acetobacter sp. AN02 | reverse complement strand
CAGACAGCATCTCCGGTGTCAGGCGGGCTTTCTGTCCCCCGCCATGACGATCCACAAGGCCATCCGGGCCATCCGCAGCCGCTTAAATCAGATAAAAAACGTCTCCACAAAACCCGGGGCAATTCAGTAGGTAGCGCCGGCGTTTGCGGGCAATGCAAAGGCGAGATCGTCATATGGCCCGCCGGTGTCCGGCCCGATCAACGCATGGCCAGCGCTCAAGCTGGTGCTAGCGGCTCGGAGATAGCCGGTAAGTTCGGCAAGAGTCGCTTCGGGGTCGGTGAGCTGAAGATCTGTCTCGGTACGCGGATAAAGTAGCGAGGCGCGGATCGACACGTCCGCCCCCAGGAGGGCTTTCACCGCGAACGCGTAGAGGCAGCGCTGCAACTCACAGCCACCATTGATACTGATGTCATTCTTAGGTGGTCGACCAGTCTTATAGTCGCGGACGAGCGCGCGCTTACCATCCCCCGAAAGGTCGAGCCGGTCGATATAGCCTTTGATCGCAAAGCCAGTTTCGGGGATCGCAACCGGGGTCGCTGCATTCCAAGGGCTGTCGGCGCTAGTCTTGGGTATGGCGCCACCAAAGGCCACCTCGCCGTAGGAACGGGCATCGTCCAGATGCTCTCCACGATAGGTTAGCGCGCGTTCTGCAAGTGTACGGACATCATCGAGCGTACGTCGCCAGATAACCGGCGGCGGAACTGCCCGCTCATTTTCCCAGATGCCCGCGACACTTCTTGCGGCGACTTCGATAGCATCGGAGATCTGAGCGTCGACTGCATTGGCGAGGCCTCCATTTGCTTCCAGATTCTGAAGCGCGAGGTCGAGGGTCATGTGGACGAGATCGCCCATCGCCAGTGGGTCGAGCACCAGCGGCTCTCTACCACTCTCAGGCATCTGCAGGCGCATACCATAGCGCCATACGAAGCTCAGCGGGCTACGCAGGAGCAACCTCAACGAGCTGGCCGACTGGACCCGTGCGAGGATATCGAGCAGCAGCGGGTGACTCGCGCGAACCAGTCCATCATGCGGGGTAATTTCCTTGCGGTGCCAGTCGCGCCAGGTGGTAAGTGCACTGATGGCCTGACTATCGTTCGCGAACTCATCCGGTCGTGCCATCAAACGATCGGTCTCGCTGAAGGCATGTGCGGGGACGGCGTTGCGGTCGATGTAGTTTTCTTCAGTGACGGGTCCGAGTAACGCGCTCCGGCCGAGCAGCCGCCCGTCACTGTCGCGCCTCGCACGCGACATCGTGACCTCGATTTCGGTTGTTGTCAGAATGGTCTCGAAATCGCGCCGGTCCGCAGCGTTGATCGGAAGCGGATCGAGCTCGGCAGGGGCAATAATGTGGTCGGAGAGGAGACGATCTTCGGAAATCCCCCTCGGCCAGCGTGATGAGTTAAGCCCGATAAGGCGCACATAACGACGCGGCGATGCTGCAAGCTCGCTTGCAGGCATCCATGCCGGCGACACGCAGGCATCAAGGCCGTCATCCTGCTTCAGATTTTCGAGCGTGGTATCGAGCGACACCGGGGGGCCAGCGAGTAATGCTTTGCGCCAGATTGAAAGCGCCCTGCCCGTCAGGAATGCAGCGCCGACCTCGTCGGCTGCTGCATGTCCCTTGGAGAGCAGGTCGACGATTCCGCGCAACGCCGGCGTATGATCCTGCTCATCAGGCCAGTCCGCAGGAGCCAAGCGAGAGAGCAGCCGCTCCCAGGCGCTAAGAGAGGCCAGTGGTGCATCGGCGGGCAGAACGCGCAACCACCCTTGCGGCAATGACTCGAACGGGCTGTTCTTCGATCCGCAAAGCGCGGCGAGCCTGCGCATGCGGATCTGCGAGAGCCCGTGGATCAGAATATCGGCAAGCGCCGCTGCGGCTTGGCCCTCGCGGGTAGTGGTGACTTTGATGCCATGGACAAAATGAAGGTCAAGATTGGCATCTGCACGCAAAGCAAGAAAGTGATCGTCGTATTCGCCGGGTGAGGCAGCCGCAATGGCGATGTCGGCCGGATTGACGCCGTCTGTCACGATGAGCGCACGTGCCCAGCGGATCGCCTCGATCGCTTCGTGATAACTGGTAGCTGCGCTGACCATGTGCTGCTCAGGTGCCAATGCTGGAGAGCAGCACACTTTGATATCAATCGCGGCAAGCCATTCCGGAACAGGGCGCGGTCCAGCAACCCATACGACAGGCACATGCGCCGCAAGCGCCACCAAAAGCGGACGCCAACTCGGCGATAGTTCGGTGATGCCGACGATTTCAACGGAACCGAGAACCGCCGGAGCGTAGACGACGCGCTTGAGCGCAGCCGACACCAGATCGGTGGGGCGCATCATCCCGGAGGCCAGCTGCTCCTGAACAGCGGCTTCGAGACGAGCAATCGATTCAAGGCGCGGATTTTCATGGGCGCGCGCAGCCAAATCGATGCCCGAACGCCAGACCTTGCGGAGCGTATCGGTTGCGGCATCGACCATTCCCGGTAGCAGCTTGATGCCATCCAACTCGCCCAAAGGCGTCTCAGGCAAAGAGACCTGGATCGCGGTGCGTAAACTCTCGTCGTCAATCGCCCGCGCGAAGCCTCCAGCCAACCTTACGGCGAGTTGCTCGAACGAGAGGATCTGCAAACCGTGAAGCCGCTGCCGGGCGGCATTGAGGCGCATTTCGCGTACTGCCAACCGGCCATGTGCGAGGATCGTACGCCGATTAGGATTAGTGCTCACCGCTAACTTCCTCCTATTGCCTTACCGCTTCCGCTTGACGCGACTCCATCATGAATATAAAAAATATATGGGCATTATATATGTGTCCATATATTTTTTATACCCTCGTGATACGAAGGAACGGAACCATATGACCAGCGAGGGGCCAGCGTTGAAGTGGGGCGTCGAACGGCGGCTGGAATTCATTGAATTCCGGCTGTTTTGGGAAGGCGGTGTCAACCGTTCGGATATTATCGAAATGTTCGATGTATCGGTGCCGCAGGCGTCGAAGGATCTGACACTTTACCAGGAACGAGCGCCGCATAATGCGCTCTACGACAAGAGTGCCCGTCGCTATGTGGCAAGCCCTGATTACATTCCCATTTTCCTGAAGCCCGATCCCTACGGTTATCTGTCGCGCCTGCGCTCCGTCGCCGAGGGACTGACTGAATTGGGAGAATCCTGGATCACCCAGGCGCCCGATACCGATATCGCACTGACACCCCGTCGCGACATTGCCGCTAATGTGTTGCGCACCATATTGAGTGCGGTCCGGGACAGGCGATCAGTCAATGTCCTTTACCAGTCGATGAGTAAAGATCGACCAGATCCGATGTGGCGTCGTATTACACCGCATGCCTTTGGTTATGACGGCTTTCGTTGGCACGTCCGCGGCTATTGCCACCTTACTAACAAATTCAAAGATTTCCTCCTGCCTCGCATCCTTGACGTGGGGAACATTGATGAGGCGGGCGCATCTGCCGGTCAGGATACTCTTTGGCAGGAGCGCTTTGCCGTCAAGATTGGTCCGCATCCTGACCTTACCGACAGTCAGAAGGCTGTAGTCGCAAAAGATTATGGGATGGTGGACGGCTCGGCCATTCTGACCGTCCGCTATGCGATGCTGTTCTATGTGCTTAAGCGCCTTGGTCTTTTGGGCGATGCGGCCCTGCTGCCTGCTCACAGCCAGCACATCGTTGTCATCAACCGGAAAGACACGCTCGCTGCTCTGAAAAAGGCGGAGTTCGTGCTGTGAATTCCGGCAATCACCATCAGCGCCATAATTATCGGATGTCTTTCAGTGTTGGCGGACTGATGCTCAATGAGAGTCTTGTGATTGCCAAGACTTATCAGGCCGGTGAGACATGGGCCTCTGCTCGCAAGCGTTTACTGATCGAGGGAACATCTTCCTTGCCCAAATTAGCCTCGCAAACTCGCGCCCTGCGGGAAGTGTACGACCGGATAGGCCATCTCTCTGATGCCGAACGCTTTTATTTGTCTGATGAAGCTGATCGTGCTGAGCAGCAAGCAATGACTTGGCTGGCAGTTTGCCGGACCTACCGCTTTGTCCACGAATTCGCTGTCGAGGTGATCAACGAGCGCTACCAGTCCTGGCGGCTCGAGCTGGGCCATGATGCTTTTGACCGGTTTTTCATAGTTAAGGCTGAAGGCGATCAGGACCTCGCTAAACTCTCCTCATCAACTTGTGCAAAATTGCGTCAGGTTCTGTTTCGAATGCTGCGTGAAGCTGGCTTACGGAGTATCGACGGCAAAATTCAACCTATCTGGTTGTCACGACGCATGAAGCAACTGATTGAAGAAAATAATCCAGCCGATTTACTGGTTTTCCCTGGTAATGGTGTATCACTGTGAGCATAAAAACTGATCGGCGTATCCGCGCTGAGCACTTATTCAAGGTAATTTCCAGTGATCGGTTTTTACAAAAACAAGGTCTTGGAAATGAGATTCCCTTCTTTATATGCGCTTTCGATGCCAAGGACGGGCTAAGTCTGCACGAAGACCGTAAGGATCTGATTGCCCGGCTGGATCATGCCGGTGTACGGGTGCTTGATATCGATTTCTATGACCTCTCACTCAAAATTCTTGAGGAACGAGGAATCTTTGAGCAGATTCTTGACATGGAAGCAGAGACCGAGAAAGCGGAACTTAAGGAGCTGTTGCAGGGCGTTCTGGACCCGCAGGCCCATCTTATTCCCAAGATCGCGCGATACATCGAAAATGTCCCACACGACGTGATCTTCCTATCAGGTGTAGGCGAGGTTTATCCCTATCTGCGTTCGCACAACGTGCTCAACAATCTGCAGAGTACCGCGAAGGACCGTCCAACGGTCATGTTCTTTCCCGGAAAATATACCCATGCGTTGGCGACGGGGGCTTCGCTGGAATTGTTCGGATTGCTGCATGACGACAAATATTACCGTGCATTCAATATCATGAATTACGAGGTCTGACTGATGGCTAATTTTCTACGTGATATCTTTACCAAGCCGGTCGACCGTTCGATCGATGGTGTGATCAAGGCTGATGACAAGGTCAGCCTCCTGACCGAACTCGATGAATATGTGATCACCAACGAGATTGGTGCCCGACTTGAGCAATTTCTCGACGCCTACAACAATTACGATACCGCGAATGGCGTGTGGATTTCCGGCTTCTTTGGTTCAGGGAAATCTCACCTGCTGAAGATGCTCGCTCTTGTTCTGGAGAACGACGAAGTCGAGGGACAGCGCGCCGTCGAAATTTTTGAGCGCAAGCTTGCCGACAATCCGATGCTGGCAGGCGCGTTGCGCAAGGCGGTTTCGATCCCCTCCCGATCGCTACTATTCAATATCGACCAGAAAGCAGACGTGATCTCGAAAACGGATGTCGATGCGCTTCTGTCAGTCTTTCAGAAGGTCTTTGACGAGATGTGCGGCTATTACGGCAAGCTCCCGCATATCGCACAATTTGAGCGTGACCTGGACAGCCGGGGAAAGCTTGAGGCTTTCAAAGCAGCTTTTGCACAATCTTCCGGTAAGTCGTGGGAGCGTGGTCGCGAACAGGCTCTGATGGAAGGCAAGCATATTGCTGCAGCCTTCGCAGAGGTCACGGGCGATAATGTCACGGATATTCTTGGCCAGTATCGCAAGGATACGAGGGTATCGATTGAAGATTTTGCCAACATGGTGAAAGCGTGGATCGATGCACAGGGACCAAGGTTCCGCCTGAATTTTTTCGTTGACGAGGTCGGGCAGTATATCGCCGACAACGTCAAGCTCATGACGAACCTGCAGACCATTGCCGAAAGCCTGAACACCAAGTGCAAAGGGCAGGCTTGGATTGTTGTTACCGCGCAACAGGACATGGGTTCGGTTATCGGTGACCTGACGGTGCAGCAGGAAAATGACTTCTCGAAAATTCAAGCGCGCTTTGCCAACCGGGTGCCACTGAACTCTCAAGATGTGGCTGAAGTGATCCAGCGCCGTCTTCTGGCCAAGACCGAGAGCGGCCAGATTACGCTTGGCAATCTTTATGCTGCTGAAGAGAACAACCTGCGCACTTTGTTCGATTTCGGCGATAACTCTTTCAAGTTCAAGAATTTCTCAGGAAAAGAGCAGTTCATTGCCAGTTACCCGTTCCCGAACTACCAGTATGATTTGTTCCAGCGTGCGATCATGGGCCTCTCGCAGCACAATGCCTTTGAAGGCAAGCACAGCTCGGTGGGTGAGCGCTCTATGCTGGGGGTGTTTCAGGAAGTGGCCAAAAAACTGGCGAATACGCCAGTTGGGGGGCTCGCGACCTTTGACCTGATGTTCGAAGGAATTCGCACTGCCCTTAAATCGTCAGTTCAGCAGTCAATTCAGCTGGCTGAAAGGAATCTTGGTGACGATTTCGCCGTGCGGGTTCTTAAGGTTCTATTCCTTGTAAAATACGTCAAGGAGTTCAAGGCGACCGCCCGTAACATTTCAATCCTTCTATTGTCCCAGTTCGATACGGACCAGACAGAGCAGCGCCGTAAAATTGAAGAGGCTTTGGCGCTTCTGGAGCGCCAGACGCTGATCCAGCGTAATGGTGAGGTCTATGAATTTCTCACCAATGAGGAAAAAGACGTCGAGGCCGAGATCAAGGCGATTGTCGTGGATCCTGCCGAGATCGAGCGACAGCTTGATGAACTGGCCTTTGGTACGATCTTGCGCCACGGCAAGATCAAGCATGCTGGCACGGGCGTAGATTATCCTTTCACCCGCAAGCTCGACGGGCATAGCCTGAACCGGGAACACGAGCTGTCGGTGAACATCATCTCACCCTTCAGCGATGATTCCGACGCGCCGGATATAGTTCGTTCGAGAAGCATGGCTAGTGACGAAATGGTGGTCCTTCTGGGGCGAGATCTGCGTTTTACACGTGATTTTATCCTCTGGCTTCAGACCATGAAATTCGCTCGTCAGGTTACCAGTGGAGATGCACAGCCCGGTCGTGATCGTATCATTTCAGAAAAACGTGATCAGAATACGCGACGTGAAAAAGAACTGGTCCAGCGTCTGGGCAGCCTGATCGCAGATGCGCGGTTGTTCGTGCGTGGAAGCGAACCGGAAATTGGAGGAGAAGATCCGCAGGAGCGGCTGGTCAAAGGTTTTCAGGTTCTGGTGGACAAGGTTTATACCAGCCTACCCGTTCTGCGTGGCGTCACTTATACCGAGGCCGATCTTGGCCGCGCGGGCCGTATCGATGGAGGACTATTCGGTGGTGAAGGTAGCGGACTGACCGAAGCCGAGCAGGACGTACTGAGCCATATACAGGCCCAGAAACATCTTGGAACGCGGGTCTCGGTCAAGGCTCTGGTCGAGAAGTTTGGCTCAAAACCTTATGGCTGGCCCGCCATCGCAGTGCTGTGCCTGACCGCAAGCCTTGTCGCACGTGGTAAACTTGAGGCACGGATGGAGAGCGACCTTCTTGAAGGGGAAGCGCTGATCCAGAAACTGCGCAACAGCCATGTACTCGGTAATATCCTGCTTTCCCCGCAGCTCGAGTTTTCCGCCGCTCAGATCCGTAAATCTCGCGACCTGTTTCAGGAATTGTTCGATTTGCCCGCGTCCGGTAATGACGCGCGCAGTCTGGGTGCTGAATGGCAGGCACAATTGCCCAAGCTGACCAGTGATCTGGAGATTCTTGGCCGACAGGCAACGGATTATCCCTTCATGACCGCCCTTGATCCGCTACGGGCGATGCTGGACAAGATGCGGAATCAGTCGGCAGCCTGGTTCATCACTGGCCCGATTGAGCAGGAAGACCAGCTTCTTGATGCGAAGGAAGATATCCTCGATAAAATCCGCAGTTTCGTGTCCGGGCCGCAAAAGGGCATCTATGATGAAGTGCGCGCTTTCCTGACTGCGCAAGACCAGAACATTGCTTTTATCGAAGAGTCTGCTGCCAATAAGCTACGTAAGGCTCTTGCTGATCCGCAGTGTTTCAAAGGCACGGTAATTCAGGAACTGAAGGCGGATTTTTACGCACTGAAAGAACGTATCGAACAGACGGTTCTTGCTGAGCGCAATGCTGTCACAACGGCGATTGACGAGGTCGCCGATAAAATCGATCAGACTTCGGAGTTTGCTGCACTGCCGTCGGAGCAGCAGGCGCGTATCCGTGATGGGTTTGCCGCGCAGAAAGCTGGCCTTGCGACACAAAGCCAGATTCTGGCCTTGCGTCATTTGCTGACAGAAGTGCATTCCAACCTTCTGGCGGACACGCTAACTCGGATTGCTGAGCTGACACCTGCACCGGCTCCTGTACCCCAGCCCGAACCAGTCGGTGGTGTGATCGAAGCGCCGCCTGAGCCTGATGTGCCGCCAGCTCCCGTGAAACCTCAATACATCAAAGCCAAGTCGATCACCGTTCCTTTCGCAAAAACCTATCTCGAAAATGAGAATGACGTGACCCGCTACGTTGATGAAATGAAGAAGACCCTGCTGGCCGAGATCGGCGCGGGCAAGAAGGTGATCGTCTGATGGATACCAACGCCCTGAAGAAATTTGCGCAAGGTGCGCGCAATCTGCTGATCGATCAGGTCTCTGCCCAACTGGATATGGTGTTGGCTGAGGGTGCAGCGGCTCGTCGCGAACACCCCAAAGCGATCACACAACTGGAAGCTGCGGCAAGAAAAAACCGACAGCAGGTGATCGAACAGGCTGCCTACACCTGGTTCAACCGCTTTACTGCGTTGCGCTTCATGGATGTAACGGCTTTGACCAACCCGCGCGTTGTGTCTCCTGCCGAGGGAGCCACCCGGCCCGAGATTCTAGCTGAGGCAATGGCGGGCAACCTGCCGGATCGCGTCCGGCCCGAGATCGCCGAATATCTCAATGGCACGCGGCCCGCGCATGATAGGCAGGCGGAAGCCTATCGCCTATTGCTGATCCATGCCTGCAACGAATGGCATGGTATAATGCCCTATATGTTCGAACGCGCTGATATGCTCGACCGGGCCGAAGATTATACCGAGCTTCTAATGCCCGATGATCTACTGTCGCCAACCAGCATCCTTGCACGCCTGCGCGAGGTGATGACAGAGGAGGCCTGCCAGGATGTCGAGATCATTGGTTGGCTATACCAGTTCTATATCAGCGAGAAGAAGGATCAGGTCTTTGCCGGCCTGAAGAAGAACCAGAAGATCACAGCTGAGAATATTCCGGCGGCGACGCAGTTGTTCACGCCGCACTGGATCGTCCGCTATCTGGTGGAAAACTCACTGGGGCGGCTATGGCTGCTGAACCGCCCACAATCGAAACTTGCAGCGAAGATGGACTATTACATCGCGCCGGAAGAGTCTGAGACGGATTTCCTGAAGATCAGTCGGCCCGAGGATATCCGCATCTGCGATCCGGCCTGCGGCTCTGGCCATATGCTGACTTATGCCTTTGATCTGCTCTATGAAATCTATGCCGAGGAAGGCCATGACGCGACCGATATTCCCAGCCTGATCCTGAAGCACAATCTGACTGGTATAGAAATTGACGACCGCGCGGGCGCTTTGGCGGCCTTTGCACTGTCGATGAAGGCAGCGGCGAAGCTGGGGCGGCGGCGGTTCCTGCGGATGGAGTCAAAGCCCGACATCATCGTGTTGCAGGACGTACGTTTCACCTCAGCCGAGATGCAGGATGTCGCCGCTGTGGTAGGCGAGGACCTGCTCACCGATGAACTGCGCGAGACGTTGGGGCAGTTCGAGCACACAAAGAACTTCGGCTCGCTGATCGTGCCGAAACTGCGTGAGGCGGACGAGACGCTGCAGATGGTGAAAGCACGCAATTTCGGTTCTGACCTGCTGCTGAAGGAGGTGCAGGAGCGTGTGGTGGTCGTGCTGCGCATGGCGGAGGCACTTTCGCCGAGATATTGTGTGGTGGTAGCCAATCCTCCGTATGCGGGTGCGAGTAATTTAAACCCTAAGCTAAAGAACTTTCTTGGCAAAGTATTCCCGAACGGGAAATCCGATCTAATGGCAGGGTTTGTGCAGCGAACCGATATTCTGACATTAGCTGGAGGGTTTAGTGCCTCAGTGACCTTGGACAGCTGGATGTTCTTAGCCTCTTATCAAGCATTCAGGGCAGACATATTTGATGCAGGCAGCATTTCGAGTCTCGTTCACGTGGGTTGGAACTGTTTCCCGGATGGACATACATACAACCGCGGGGTCGCCTTTGTTTTGGAAAAGGGAGTGAGAAATCTAGCAGGCCGGTTCATGAACCTTTCGGATGTTGAAGCAACGGTCGACAAGCACCGCCTCTTTAAGGAAAGAAGAACTGAGGAGAATTATTTTGATACAAAGACCGAGGCGTTCGAAGTTCTCCCAGGGAAACCGATTGCATATTGGATGAGCACTCACTTCCATCGGGCGTTTGAGAAATTTCCATCGCTTGGTGAACTTGCAGAATTCCGGATTGGTATGGCGACTGGGAAAAACGACCTTTATGTCCGACTTTGGCAAGAGGTTTCCATAGAGAGTTGCGAATTTTTGTCTGATAGCCGTGAAGCTTCCAAGACGAGTGGGAGAAAATGGTTTCCGTATGCCAAAGGCGGACCGTTCCGCCGATGGGCTGGCAACCGAGAACATCTGGTCAATTGGGAAAACGATGGCCATTTGCTTCAGACCGTAAAGCATCCAAGTGGAGATCGTATATGGGCGCACAATTTCAATCTTGGAAGTATTTTTAAACCATCAGTGTGCTGGACACAGGTAACAAGCGCAGGAAGTAGTTTTCGTTATTATCCTAACGGCTATCTGTTCGACGCAGCAGCGGGAATGGGGCAACCCAAGTCAGGTACTGATATTGAAATCATGCTTGGTGTGTTGAACTCGACGTTTTCTGAGGTCGCGCAGTCCTTCTTGAACCCAACTCGGAACATTCTTCCTGGCACACTTTCGGCGATCCCGACCGCGTCAGTTGCCGTTAAGGACACTGTAGCTAAAGCTGTTCAATTGGCAGAAGCTGACTGGGACGCCTACGAGACCTCCTGGGATTTCACCGAGCTCCCACTGCTCGCGCCCGATCGCCGAGCCGAGACACTGTCGGCCAGCTACAACCGCCTACGCGCCCATTGGCAGGACATGACGGACGAGATGCAGCGGCTGGAAAAACAGAACAATCGCATCTTCATCGACGCCTATGAGTTGCAGGACGAACTCACACCCGAAGTGCCGATCGAGGAGATTACTCTCACCTGCAACCCAGCCTATCGTTACGGCGTGAAAGGCACGAAACAGGAGCGCGAAACGCGGCTGCGGGAGGATACGATGGCCGAATTCCTCCACTATGCTGTAGGCTGCATGTTGGGGCGCTATAGTCTGGACGAACCAGGCCTGATCCTTGCCAATCAGGGCGAAGGGATCGAGGAGTATCTGAACCGCGTGCCCGAACCTACCTTCTTTCCCGATGCGGACAATGTCATTCCGGTGCTGGATGCGGACTGGTTTGCTGATGACATCGTCACTCGTGCCCACGAGTTCCTACGTATCACTTTTGGCAAAGAGCATTTCCGCGAAAACCTCGCCTTCATCGAAACTGCTCTTGGTAAGGATCTACGCAAGTGGTTCACGAAGGATTTTTACGACTATCATGTACGCCGGTATAAAAAGCGTCCGATCTATTGGATGCTCTCCAGCCCCAAAGGTAGTTTCAACGCGCTGATCTATATGCACCGCTACCGACCCGACACGGTCTCAGTTGTACTAAACCAGTATCTTCGTGAGTTCATCCATAAGCTTGCAGTCGAACGTGCGCGACTGGAAAAACTGGCCGATGATCCAAGTGCTACGCAGAGCGCACGCACCAAGGCGCAGAAGGATATTGGCACGGTCATCAAACAGATTACCGAACTGACTGAGTGGGAGCGTGATGTCGTCTATCCTATGGCGCAACAGAAGATCACCATCGATCTGGATGATGGGGTTAAGCACAATTATCCACTGTTCGATGGAGCGCTGAAGCCGATCCAGGGGCTGGAGGCTGCGGATGACTGACCGCATCAATGCTGGCCTGATGCGGCTTTATGAGGATCAGGGGCATCGTATCGTCTTCTGGTATGACGCCGCCCGGGATCTGCGCACGGCGTTCGACGCAGTTGATCTGCCCGGCGTGACCAAGGTCGAGATCGCTAACAACGAATTCGGCCTGAAATACCGCATGTTGCGTCAGGAGGCGAAGGGCCGGTTCTTACTGTATAAGGACGGGCCTGAACCGCCGATGTCTGAGAACTGGCTGCTGGATGTACAGCTGGCCAGTGCCGTCTTTCGCGCCGATCAGGCGGCGATCTGGGTGGCGGATCTCGGCATCCCCGCCAAATATGAAGCCGCTGTGCGGGATCATGCCGAATTCTATCGTTCCGGAAAGCGGCTGGAGGCATTGCGGGTGATGGAGCGCGAGCGCCCGTCGCAAAGCACCAATGATGTCCGCCGCAAGATGCTGGCGGTCTGCGCCGGTGCGGATGGTGATCTGGATACGGTGATCGAAGCTTTGTTAGCCGAGTTGGCGGAAGATCGTGAGGACGCGCTGCGGCTTATCAGTCGGGCCGGGCTGGGGAAATTCTTCTGGAAGGAGGTTTCCGCGCGCTATGGTTATACAGCCCCCGAGCCGGATTTTCAGGATTTCGCCATTACGCTCTTTTCCAGCGCCTGGGCGTGCGCCGTGGGAGAGGCTGGCAAGCTTAATGCTGATGCGACGCTGATGTTTCGCCGATGGAGTGCTTCACGTCGATGGGGTGAAGCGTTCGAGAAACTTTCAGGTAAATATCAGAATGTATTGAAGATCAGGGATGATCTGGCATCCCGCGATTTCCGTAAGCTGATCCCGCACGGCCATTTTGAAGAGGTGGACCGACGGATCGTCGTCGCGATGGTTGACGGGCTGACCCAGCAGAGCCTGGCGGCCACAGATGTATTAAAATGGGTGCGTGACCGTCGCCAGAGCCATTGGTATAGCCGCTACGCGGATGTCTATCAGGCCATAGGGTATGCGACCGAGTTTCAGCAGGTGCTGGCTGGGGCCGACCTGATCATGACCAGTGTGTCAGATGGCGTGAAACGGTATTCTGCAAGCTGGTTCCGCCTAGACCAAGTGTATCGCAAGTTCATCTATCACATGCAAAAAAGCGGGCAGTCGGGATTGTTGTCCGCGCTCTATGAGGCAGTCGAAAATCGCTATACGACAAATTTTGTGCTGAAGCTGAATGATGCATGGCAGGATCAGGTTTCGCGTCTGACGGATTGGACGGTTCCGGGCTTTCCACGTCAAATGGATTTCTACCGGGAACAGGTCGCAGCATTTCGTCGCAAGGATCAGAAAGTCGTCGTCATCATTTCGGACGCGCTGCGCTACGAAGTGGCCGAAGAAGCATTGCGCGAAATCCGCAAGCTCAACCGGTTTGATGCCGAGCTAACGCCTATGGTGGGTGTGCTGCCAAGCTACACTCAGCTTGGCATGGCAGCACTCTTGCCACACGAGCAGTTAGCAATCCGCGATGACAGTGACCTCGTAATGCTGGACGGCGAAAGCACTGTAGGGGCAACCGCTCGTGAAAAGGCGTTGGCTGCTGGACGACCCGGGGATCGAGTTAAGGTTCTGGCCGCAAAAGATTTCATGAGCCTTGGCACAATAGAGGGCAAAGATCTTTTCCGGGACCATGATGTCCTTTACCTGTATCACAATCAGATCGATGCGATTGGCGACAAGCTGGCTACCGAAGAAAATGTGCCTTCGGCAACCGAGACCGCCATTGAGGATCTGGTAAAGCTGGTGCGCAAGCTGACATCGGCCAATTTCTCAAACATTCTCATCACTGCCGATCATGGGTTCCTGTGGCAACATAAGGCGTTGGAAGAGAGCGGTTTTGCATTGAGTGAACCGGAAGGCGAAATCGTTTCACGTAACCGTCGCTTCGTGATCGGCCGAGGCCTCAGTAACTGTGGTGGGATGAAGAAGTTCACAACAGCTCAGCTTGGGCTAGATGGGGATCAGGATATCCTGATCCCGAACTCGATTAACCGTCTGCGTGTTAAAGGATCGGGTAGCCGTTTTGTCCACGGTGGAGCCAGTCTGCAGGAGATCGTCCTTCCAGTCCTGCGTGTCAGCAAGCAGCGCAAGGAGGATGTCGGGCAGGTATCGGTGCAGATCATTCCGCCAGCCCGTGCCCAGATTACCACGGGCCAGATCCAGGTCACCTTTTACCAGGCAGAGCCAGTTACCGACAAGCAGCAGCCTCGGCAGGTGCATGCAGCAATTTTTTCTGACGATGGGACACTCATCTCTAATGAAGCAGCTCTGGAATTTGATTTCACGTCCGAGAACCCGCGTGAGCGAGAGCTATCTCGGGGCTTCCTGCTGTCCAAGGCGGCAGACGTCTATAATAATCAGACAGTCTTTCTGAAGCTGCGTACGCGCATCGGCAAGACCAGCCATTTCGAAGATCACGCTTCGCAGCCGCTGCTGCTAAAACGCGGGATCAGCACAGATTTCGATTTCTGAGGTGCCGATGTCGACCCTTGATGACAAGATCAACGAGCATTTTGCCGGTTTCGTGGTTCGTAAGGATCTGGTGAAGGCTGTGAAGGGCAATGCCATTGTCCCCACTTACGTGCTCGAATATCTGCTCGGCCAGTATTGCGCCACCGATGACGAAGCTTCGGTCGCGACGGGTATCGAGACGGTCAAGGAGATTCTGCGCAAACATTATGTCCATCGTTCCGAATCCGGGTTGATCCAGTCGATAATCAAAGAACGCGGACGCTACAAGGTTATCGATCAGGTCAGCGTTTCGCTTAATGAAAAGACCGATGCTTATGAGGCAGTGTTCGAAAACCTTGGAATCAAACGGGTTGCAATCGATAGCGGTACGGTCAAAGCGCATCCAAAATTGCTGGTGACGGGTGTCTGGTGCATTGCCGATGTGCAGTATGAATTTTCGGAAGACAGTCGCATCTCTCCCTGGATCATCGATACACTGAAACCGATCCAGATCGCCCGCGTCGATTATGACGGGTATCGCGAGACACGCGATAAGTTCACTACCGAAGAATGGATTGACCTTCTGATGCAGAGCATCGGTTTTGATCCATCCCTATTCGGACGCCGATCAAAGCTTTTGCAATTGTTACGTCTTGTACCCTTCGTTGAGCGCAACTATAATCTTATCGAGCTCGGCCCCAAGGGAACGGGCAAGTCGCACATCTATTCTGAGTTTTCACCTCATGGCCAATTGATCTCGGGCGGGGAAATTACGGCTCCCAAGCTTTTCGTGAACAATTCCAATGGAAGAATTGGTTTAGTTGGTTACTGGGATGTCGTAGCCTTCGATGAATTTGCTGGACGTGAGAAGACCGCCAACAAGGCGCTTGTCGACATCATGAAGAATTACATGGCGAACAGGCAGTTCTCGCGGGGAGTGAATCCCATGGGGGCTGAAGCGAGTTTCGCGTTCGTCGGGAATACCGACCATAATGTTCCGTGGATGCTCAAAAATTCTGATCTATTCGAAGCTCTGCCACCGCAATTCCATGACAGCGCTTTTATCGACCGGCTGCACGCCTATCTTCCTGGATGGGAAATCGATATTATCCGAGGCGAGATGTTCACATCCGGTTATGGGTTCATCGTCGACTATCTGGCTGAAATTCTGCGTCACCTGCGCGCTGAAGACTTTTCACATCGGTCGGATCGTTACTTCACCATTCCCGTTCAGACCCATATTCGGGATCGCGCCGCGATCAGTAAAACCATGTCAGGTCTGTTGAAGCTAATTTTCCCCAATGGAGGCGAGACCGAAGCCGAAGTGGAAGAGCTTTTGCGGTTTGCGATTGAATGCCGTAAGAGGGTGAAAGACCAGCTTTTGCGAATAGACAGTACTTTCGAAAGTGCGGATTTCCATTACATTGCTTCGGATGGATCAAAGCGTGCTGTAACAACGCTGGAAGAAGAAGAATTTCCCCAGTTCTACCATCGCCGACCTGTCAGCGATATTGATAATGGCGGAAAACAATCCGAGACCACAGCCATTGAAACACCGTCCATTTCGGCACCGACAGTTTCCGATCCGAAACCAGGGCATGTTGTTTTTGCGGAAAATCGTAAGGGCGTAAGTTTTGATAAAATTTTTGGTCCTTGGACTGACGGAGCAAAAAGAATCGTTATCACTGATCCTTACATCAGGAAGTTTCATCAGGCACGCAATGTGATGGAACTGATCGAAATGTTGATCAGACGTAAGCAGCCTGAAGATCAGATCGCGCTGCATCTTGTAACTACGCCTGATGATGGAAATATACAGGATCAGCGTGAATGCCTGGATGGGATTGCTGAGGCTTGTACAGGAACCGGGATCGATTTTACGTGGGTTTTCGACGGGACTGGTGCGCTCCATGCTCGCGATATCACCACGGATACCGGATGGAAAATGGTTTTGGACCGTGGATTAGATATCTTCCAGCCGACGCCACGCAAGATGAATGGTTTTTCACTTGGTGAGCGCATGCAAGAGCATCGGATGATTCGAGGATTCTACGTAACTTATTTGGAAAATATGTGAGTGTCAGAGCTAAGTCGAACAATTATACTCATAGACATTTGTTTTAATGATAATTTTTATTCGAATTCCGAAATGAAAGTAAATATGACCGATTTGATATAGCCGTCTGTCGGATTGGCTATTTTGATGGTCATAAGGCCGAAGCTGGTAATCCCACTAAAAATGTGGGGATTACCAGGCAAGCAGTTCCTGTGCCATCAAAGAAACCGGTCTATTTTCATTCCATCGCCCTGCCTGGCTTCAGTCATTCTGGAAGGCCGACCTCACGCCCTCAGCAAAGCCTTTCCATTCGTCATCTGTGACCTCGCGGGCGACTTCAGGTCCTGAGAATTCCTTCCGCAGGCCGTTGCTGACGATGAAGTTGTTGGATTGCAGGCTTCGAATGATGCGGTCGGCATCCTTGTCCGGCATGTCCAGCACGGCCTTGATCAGCCCGCGTGCCCTATAATGACGCCGGAGATAGTCAGCCTCCTCCTGCATGTGCTCGTTCATCGTAAGCCTGATAACGTGCCCAAGATAATCGACATGCCGGGCAAGGTCCGGATAGCGCCACGCTGGCCGGGCCGTTCCATCGCCAGTAAACACAAGGTTGGACTGAATACCGTCCGGATAGGTTTTGTTTTTCGACGCGAAAGACACATGCGGACGCGCGACCCTCATCAGAGGGTTTGAGACGCACTCAAGGATCGCATCGTAGTGACGCCTGCTTGTCTTGTCGGCCATAATGGTGACGTGCCCCCTTTTTTGTATCCACTCAAAAGGAGAGTTCCCGTTTTTTATGGCTTGGGGTTGATGGGATGAC
>NZ_JAJJND010000054.1 GCF_029759835.1 Acetobacter sp. AN02 | reverse complement strand
AATGATCAGCATCCTGTGAATCACATTTTTAGCCCAATGGGTACCCCGTGAGTCTGATCAAGAAACGGTTGGTATAAGTCCGTGAGTTTCATGGCGGCATCGACCCAGATATCCGTGACGTCGCGCAGTTCCTGGTGGCTGACCGGATTGACGTGCTGGCGGACGCGGGACATGGCGTGGTGCGAGTTGTAGCGGCGGTCGAGGCGTGAGAGGTAATCACGCACGGCGGCCTCACCTTCTCCGGGTTCCGCGAGCACGTCCACGATACCCATCGTGTGCAGTTCTCCGGCGCTGTAGGTCTGGCCGCTGAGGATCATTTTCTCGGCGGCTTTCATGCCGATGCGGCGGCTGAGGAGCGTGTAGGCGCCCATGCCGGGGAAGAGGTTGAACAGCACTTCCGGCAGGCCGAACACTGCGTCCTTTTCCGCGATGATCACGTCGCAGGAGAGTGCGGCCTCGAAACCGCCGCCGAGCGCATCGCCCTGCACCAGGGCCACGGTCGTCAGGTCGTGGCCGTAGCCATCCGCGTTGGCGAATACGACATCGACGCAGGCATGGGCGTAACGACGCAGCTCCTCGCGGGCGTTTTCGCGGATCTTCTTTGAGAACAGGGCGAGGTCGCCACCGAGGTTGAAGATTCCCGGGACGTGGGAGGCGACGACGACGTGGCGGACCGGGCGGGCTTCGGTTCCGGCGCTGGTGACGACCTGGCTCAGCGTGGCCTGGGTCAGGTGCAGGTCGCGCAGGAGCTGCGGGGTGAAGCTCGGGCGGCCATCAGGCTGCATGAAAATCCACAGGGTCCGGGCGGCTGCCTCATAGATCGGATCGACTGTGGCGGGATTGATTCCGCTGAATGTGCGGGCGGCGATATCCGTCTCGCTGTCCGGTGTCATGATGTTCTGCGCTGCTGTGCCGACAGACGCGGAAATGGGAAAAGTGCTGTTGAGCGCTGCAGAAGACATGAGACCAGACCTCCGGTTATCAATATTTTCCGTGAGTTCCTGTCTTTCAGCATGACAGGGCGGGAATACGGCTATTTGACAACAGAAAGTATTTCAGGTTTCAAGTAGAGTTACTTTTGTATATATTTTTGGATTTTTCTTTATTTAATAAATATTATTATTTTAATTATATTTATTATATTTAAAAACATTATTATTAATAATGATTGCGTCCGGAAAAAAAGAAATCGCCTTACATAATAACGGTATTTTCACACGGATCGTTTTTTAAAAATCAATCATTATTTAACGAAAATGGATCGTCTGACGAATTTTTCACGAAACGATTAAAGACCGAGACGATTGAGACATTATTTTTGACGAAAATTTGATATTTATGGCCCATTGGTAATGTTCTGACTGTCCCGTTCAGCACTGATTCGCCCTATCGCGAGTCGCAGTACGGACGGAACGCTTCCTGCACCTGCTTCATTTCCTGCGCGATAAGCTGCAGCTGTTTTGTGGCGTTTTCCGGGCTGGAGATGAAGCTGCCTGTCTGCATTGCTCCGCACAGGGCTGTCAGGTGATCGGCGCCCACATTCGAGGCGGCGCTGCGCAGGGCATGGGCTTCTTCCGAGACGCGCGACCAGTCCCTGCGTGAGGTTGCGTCCTCGATCTGTGTCAGGACGGCGGCGGCTTCCCTGAGGAAATCGGAAATGACTTCGGCGCGGAACTGCTCTCCGCCGAGATCGAAGAGGTTCTGGAGGGTCTTGCGGTTGAGGGTCTGGGGCGGGAACGGAACGATCACGCCCTCGTCCGGGCGGGACCAGCCTGCGCCGGCATTTGCCCCGCGGCGGATGCGGACCCGGGCGTCGGGGATCAGGGACAGGATGGTTTTCGTGAGTGTTTCTGCCTGGAGCGGTTTGACCAGGACCGCGTTCATGCCTGCGTTCCTGCAGCGTTCGTGGCTTTCATCCGTGCTGTCGGCCGTGAGGGCGACGATGGGCAGTCTCTGCCCGCTGACGGCAATCTCGCTGAAGCGGTAGAGTTTGGTGGCTTCGATTCCGTTCATGACCGGCATGTTGACGTCCATCAGGACGAGGTCGAACTCCTCTTCATCCAGACAGTCGAGCGCGTCCTCTCCGTTATCGGCCGTGCGCCAGGAGAAGCCTTCTGCGGAAAGGGTCTTGCAGACCACTTTCTGATTCACCGTGTTGTCGTCGACGACGAGGATATGGAGAGCGCGGCGGCCGGTCATCTCGGGGGATTGCTCCGTCTGCTGTGTGGAATGGGAAGGCCGGGCGACCTGCGGCTGCGGGTCCGTGAGAGGGAAGGTTTCGGAACGGTGAAGCTCATGCAGGAGGGCGACAAAGGCGCTGACGGCCTTTTCGTCCGCATCCGGCTGGAGGGCCGTGACGGCGTGTACGGGGGCGTTGATCCCACGCGACTCGCTGTCTCCCGGAGTCCCCAGCCAGATGCGGTGGCTTGCATCACACAGAATCCGTTCCTGTTCCAGCGTTCCGTCTGACAGGACGAATCTCGGGTAGTCTGCTTCCAGGAGGAGGATGGTCAGTTCGCTGGCTGTCGTGACCAGGGTGACGGTGATTCCGGTTTCCGCAAGCCGCGCCCGCAGGGGGCCGCAGACTTCCGGATCGCGGGAGAGCAGCAGGATGTCGTTCAGGACCGGTGCGGGTTTCTCGTCCGGGACAAAGGGCTGCGGTTCTGCGGGCTGCATCGGCAGGGTGACGGTGAAGACGCTGCCTTCTCCGGGGAGGCTGCGGACGTCGATATTTCCGCCCAGCAGCGTGACCAGGCGGCTGCAGATGGTGAGGCCGAGGCCGGAGCCGCCGAAGCGGTCCACCACGGAGTCGTCTGCCTGGGTGAACGGTTCGAAGATGCGTCTTTCCACGCTTTTGTCGAAACCGATTCCGGTATCGGTGACCTCTATGGTCAGGAGCAGTCTGCCGCCGGTGGCCGGGGCCGCATCGACGCGGATCAGCACGTATCCGAGGCTTGTAAACTTGACTGCGTTTCCGGCGAGATTCCGCAGGATATCGCGCAGATGCCGGGCATCTCCGTTCAGTCTTGGCGGTGTGCGCGAGGAGATGAACACGCTGAAGGCGACGTCCTTGCGCAGTGTTCCGACCGAGGTGATCCGCCGGATTTCCCCGACCAGGCCGACCAGGCTGAAATCTCCAGCGCGGATGGAGCCGTGGCCGCTTTCGACCCGGGTGAAATCGAGGAGGCCCTCGATCATCTGCAGCAGCGAGCCTCCGGCGGTGCTGATGGTCCGGACCATATCCTGCTGTTCTCCGCTGAGGGATGTGACGGAGAGATGGCCGGACATGCCGAGAATCGCGTTGAGCGGTGTGCGCAGTTCGTGGCTGACGCTGGCGAGGAAGAGGCTTTTGGCGCGGCTGGCTTCCTCGGCCTGTTTGCGCATCCGGGAGATGAAGCGGATCAGTGTGGCGGAGTAAATCGGGACGATCAGCAGGGCCAGCACGAGGCTGCCGAAGAGATATCCGGTGTGCTGCCAGACCTCGAGTCTGTGGACGGCAGCCCAGAATCCGACGGCGCCGCCGACGGCGCCCATGATCATGTATTTCAGGCCGAAGCGGAATCCGTATCCGAGGATGGCCCAGAGATAGACCGGATAGAGCGGCAGGATCGACAGGCTGCCGACGGCCATGCCCAGGGAGAGGCATCCGAGGTCCCAGGCCATCTGGAGCAGGCGGCGGGGAACGGAGGGCCGCGGATCCTTCAGCATGGCCAAGGCGATCATCAGGCCGCCGGTGAGATAGATGACGGCGAGGCCGAACACGCGGCTGAAGAGGACCGGGGAGATATGCTGTCCGGCCATCAGGATCAGCAGGTAGATCTGTACGACGGATGCGAGGATCAGCCGGTTGAGGACGATCTGGTGTTCTCCGTCCGACACCCCGACCGCGCGTCTGAGCATATTCCGCAGGGAGTGATATCGTGTCATGCGGCGGCGTCCCGTGCGGGATGCCGGCCTATCATGTCACTGAGTCCACCGGGAATACCGCCCCGCCTGCTGCTTCGGCGGCGTTGCCGGAGAACCGGGCCGTGAAATCCTCAGCCGGCAGGGGCGGGCTGAAATAATATCCCTGCCCCAGTTCGCAGCCGTGATCCCTGAGCCATGCGAGCTGGGATTCCGTCTCGATTCCTTCCGCGATCACGCGTTTTCCGAGGGTCTGTCCGAGGCTGATGATGGCTTTCACGACGGCCTGGTTCTCTGCTGAGGTCGTGACATCATTCATGAAGATCTTGTCGATCTTGAGGAGCCGGATCGGCAGGCGGGTCAGGTAGATCAGCGAGGCGTAGCCCGTTCCGAAATCGTCGATGGCGATGGAGACGCCCATCTGCTGCAGGGCGGTGAGCTGCTGGGCGGCGTGTCTGTTGGATTCGATCAGGGTGGTTTCGGTCAGTTCCAGTTCCAGCATGGAGGGATCGAATCCATGCCGGAGCGTGGCGCGGGTGACGAGTTCGTGCAGGTTGTGATGCCGGAAGAGGATGCCGGAGATATTGACCGCGATCCGCAGTTTCAGCCCTGCGCGGGCCCATTCCGCGCCCTGACGGCAGGCTTCCTGGAGGCACCACAGCGTCATGGGGATAATCAGCCCGGTTTCCTCTGCGATGCCGAGGAATTCTCCGGGCATGGACAGGGAGCCGTCCGGCCGCACCTGGCGCAGCAGGGCTTCCGCGCCGGTCAGTCTGCCGGTGGTGAGATCGACCTCCGGCTGGTAGTGCAGGACGAACCGGCGTTCTTCCACGGCTTCGCGCAGGGCCTGTTCCAGTTCCGTGGTCTGGCGGAACTCTTCCTCGATGGCGTGGCTGAAGAAGACGTAGCGGCTGCCGCCTTCGTGTTTGGCGCGGTACATGGCGAGATCGGCCTGACGGAGCAGGGTCTCGAAACTGTCCCATTCCTCCCGCCGGAACAGGCGCACGCCGATGCTGGCTCCGACGACGACCTTGCGTTCAGACAGGGAGAAGGGGTGATCGAAGATGCGGATGAGCTGTTCGGCCAGGTCTGCGGCGGCTTCCCTGTTCTCGACGGGGCGGATGATGGCGAACTCGTCTCCGCCGAGGCGGCAGATCAGACCCGGTCCGGGCAGGGCGAGGCGCAGTCTCTGCGCGACCTTGCGCAGGAGCACGTCTCCGGAGGTGTGGCCCAGCGTGTCGTTGACGCCCTTGAAGCGGTCCAGGTCGATCAGCAGGAAGGCGTGGGAGAGCTCCGGGCTGCTGTTCTGCAGGGAGGAACGGAGCATGGTTTCCAGCCGGGAGCGGCTGACGAGGCCGGTGAGCTGGTCGGTCCAGGCGAGGTTCTGGAGTTCCTGCTCGGCTTTCTTGCGGTCTGTGATGTCGAGCGAGGTTGTCAGGATATAGGGGCGGCCTGTCGTGACGTCGTGCAGCGGCACCTTGGAAGTGAGCAGGTAGCGTTCGAGGCCGTAGCGGTCCCGGACCTTTTCCTCGTAGCGCGGGACGGCAAGTCCGTTCTGCAGGATGACCTGGTCGGCCTTGCGACTTTCTTCCGTGGAGCTGACGGCTGGTCCCATCACGTTGGTCTGGAACTTGTTGGAGAAGATGCAGTTGCCCTTGTCGTCCGAGGCGCTGACGAAGGCCGGGATCGAGTCGATGACCTGGATGAGCTGGTCGCGGCTTTCGCGCAGGGCTTCCACATGGGCTTCCCGGCTTGTCTGCAGTTCCTTCTCGAGCCGGGCGGCGTGACGGCGGACGCGGAGCTGGTGCCAGCGGAGCTGGAGCAGGTTGCGGACCCGGGTAAGGAATTCGGTGTGATCGACCGGGCTGAGGAGGAAATCGGTGGCTCCGGAATCGAGGGCGGAGATGCGGTAGGCCCGGTCCTCATAGGCCGTGACGATCAGGACAGGGACGTCCCATCCCCAGTCGAAGCCGCGGATGCGGGCCGTGAAATCCGCGCCGTCCATCAGCGGCATACGGTAATCCGTGATGACCAGATCGGGGATTTCCCCGGCCTCGAAGGATTCGAGGGCTTCCATGGATGTGCTGAAGGTCGTGACGCGGATATTCGTTCCCAGCGACATGGCGAGTCGTGAGAAGATGGCCCTGTTCGTGGCCCGGTCATCAACTATGGCTATCAGACGCATCCGGTTCCCTGTAGTTCTTCTGCGGTCCGGGCGGCCTTTACGCGCCACGGCGGGCAGGGCCTGACACCGGCCCTGCCCTTGATCTTCCCGCTTATATTGCCGGAATATTGCACAGAGATTTCAGTCTGTCCCTGGCGGTCTGCACCGTGGATTCGCCGTGCTTTCTGTCCGGCTGTCATGAGGCTGCCTTTTTCCGGGATTTCCGCCGGGCGGCCGGGGCGGAAGGCGGTTCAGCCGTCCGTCTGAGATAGGGTGCGAGGAAGCGGCCGGTGTGGCTCTGCGGGCAGGCGGCGATCTCTTCGGGGGTGCCTTCGGCGACGATCCGGCCGCCGCCGTCTCCGCCTTCGGGGCCGATATCGAGAATCCAGTCTGCGGTCTTGATAACCTCCAGATTGTGCTCGATGACCACGACCGTATTGCCCTGCCCGACCAGGGCATGGAGGACCTCGAGCAGTTTGCGGACGTCCTCTGTATGCAGGCCGGTGGTCGGTTCATCCAGAATATAGAGCGTGCGTCCCGTGGCGCGGCGGGCGAGTTCCTTCGACAGTTTGACGCGCTGGGCCTCTCCGCCCGAGAGGGTTGTGGCCTGCTGTCCGAGTGCGACGTATCCGAGGCCGACCTTCTGCAGGATGGCCAGCCTGTCCCGGATGCGGGGCTGGGCGTCGAAGAAGGGGCGGGCTTCGTCAACGGTCATGGCGAGGACGTCCGCGATGGATTTGCCGCGGAATCTGATGTCCAGGGTTTCCCGGTTGTAGCGGGCGCCCTTGCAGGCATCGCAGGTTACGAACACGTCCGGCAGGAAGTGCATCTCTATTTTCAGGACGCCGTCGCCCTGGCAGGCTTCGCAGCGTCCGCCCTTTACGTTGAAGGAGAAGCGGCCGGGTTTGTAGCCCCGGGCGCGGGCTTCGGGCAGTTCGGCGAACCAGTCCCGGATCGGTGTGAAGAGATCGGTGTAGGTTGCGGGATTGGAGCGCGGGGTGCGACCGATCGGGGACTGGTCGATATCGATGATCTTGTCGAGCAGCTCGACACCTGTGATCTCCTCGCAGGGGGCGGGCGACTGCCCGGAGCCCATCAGTCTGCGCGAGAGATATTTATAAAGCGTGTCGATCACGAGGGTGGACTTGCCGCCGCCCGAGACGCCGGTGACGCAGGTGAAGGTGCCGAGCGGGAAGCGGGCCGTGACGTCCTTGAGGTTATTGCCGGTGGCACCTGTGACGGTGACCATGCGTTTCGGATCGACCGGCCGGCGCGTGGCGGGGACCGGGATGGATTTCCGGCCGGAGAGATAGTCTCCGGTGAGGCTGTCTCTGTTCTGCGCGACCTCGGCCGGGGTTCCGGCGGCGATCACCGTGCCGCCGCTGACACCGGCGCCGGGTCCCATGTCGATCAGCCAGTCCGCGGCGCGGATGGCGTCCTCGTCATGTTCCACAACGATCAGGGTGTTACCGAGTTTTTTCAGCCTGTCGAGCGTGGCGAGGAGGCGGTCGTTATCGCGCTGGTGCAGTCCGATGGAGGGTTCGTCCAGCACGTAGAGCACGCCGGTCAGGCCCGAGCCGATCTGGCTGGCGAGACGGATGCGCTGGCTTTCTCCGCCGGAGAGCGTGGCGGAGCCGCGTGCGAGGGTGAGGTAGTCCAGCCCGACATCGACGAGGAATTTCAGTCTGTCCGTGATTTCCCTGAGGATACGGCGGGCGATTTCCGCGCGCTGGGGCGTGAGGGTCGGGAGCACGGAGTCGAACCAGGCGAAGGCGTCCCGGATGGACAGGTCTGAGGCTTCCGCGATGTTTTTTCCGGCCACGCGCACGCAGAGCGCTTCCGGTTTCAGTCTTGCGCCATGACAGACATGGCAGGGTTTGTCGGCCTGGTAGCGTGCGAGTTCTTCCCGCGCCCAGACGCTGTCGGTTGCGGCCATGCGACGTCTGAGACTTCTGATGACACCTTCGAAGGGTTTTGCGACGGCGTAGCTTTTTTTCGCGTCACGATAGAGGAAGTTTACGTCTTCCTTCGTGCCGTTGAGGATTGCGTCCTGTGCGGATTTCGGGAGTTCGCGCCAGGGTGTGTCCATACGGACCCCCAGATGGGCGGCGACGCTTTCCAGAGTCTGCTCGTACAGATCGCTTTTATTGCCCCGCCAGGGGGCGATGGCGCCAAGTGCGAGGGAGAGCTTCTCGTCCGGCACGATGAGGCGCGGGTCGAAGAAGGTTTCCGTTCCGATTCCGTCGCAGGAGGGGCAGGCGCCCATCGGTGCGTTGAAGGAGAACAGGCGGGGTTCGATCTCCTCCAGGGTGAAGCCGCTTTCCGGGCAGGCGAAACGGGCGGAAAAGGTCGTGCGGGTGACGGCCGCGGATTCGTCACGCGGCATGTCTTCCGTGCAGACCACGCCGTCTGCAAGGCCGAGTGCGGTTTCGAGGCTGTCCGCGAGCCGGGACTCGATTCCGGGTTTGACCACGATGCGGTCCACGACGACCTCGACCGTGTGGCGCAGCTTGCGGTTCAGGGAGGGGACGTCCGCGATTTCGTACAGCTCTCCGTCCACCTTGACGCGGGAGAAGCCCTTGCGCTGCAGTTCGGCGATTTCCTTGCGGTATTCTCCCTTGCGGTCCCGGATGACGGGGGCAAGCAGCAGAAGGCGCGTGCCTTCGGGCATGGCCATGATGCGGTCTGTCATCTGGGTGACGGTCTGTGCCTCGATCGGCAGGCCGGTTGCGGGGGAGTACGGGATGCCCGCGCGCGCCCAGAGCAGGCGCATATAGTCGTGGATTTCCGTGACGGTTCCGACGGTCGAGCGCGGGTTTTTCGAGGTGGTTTTCTGTTCGATCGAGATGGCCGGAGACAGGCCTTCGATGGAATCCACGTCCGGCTTGCCCATCAGTTCGAGGAACTGCCGGGCATAGGCGGACAGACTTTCCACGTAGCGGCGCTGTCCTTCGGCGTAGATCGTGTCGAAGGCCAGGGAGGATTTTCCCGAACCGGACAGCCCGGTGACGACGGTCAGGCAGTCGCGCGGGATGTCTGCGTCCACGGAGCGCAGGTTGTGTGCCCGCGCGCCACGGACGCGGATGGCGTGGGTTGAGGGGAAAGAATCGCTGTCCATTGCGGCGGCGGTCTCCTCGTAGCCGGGTGATCTGGTCTCCTTACATAGGCGCGTCCGGGTTCTGAGGTAAGGCTTTGTGGTGTCTCAGGAAAAAGAGCGTGCGGGACCGTGGTCAGGACTGCGGATTTCCGTTTCGTTCTTCGGGACTGCGTGGTCCGAATCCGGCGATCACCGGATCGTGTTCCGGGTAGATTTATAAAAAATGTTCTATTTATTTTCCTGAAATGAAACATATGTTCTATAGGCAATCCGTGGTCCGGAGGCCTGTATTCCGGTGGCCTGTGACCGGGAGTCCCGGGCGGGTCGGCCGGGCATCTTCCGTCCACGAGAAATCGCCGGGTCGTGTCCTGCTATCTGTCGTTTCCGGCATCAGGAATTCATGCGCGGGAGAAAAAGAAAAATGAACCGCATTTCAGACGTGGTCATGGTGAAGTCGGAGCGGCATGATGTCGCCTATGTTCTGAAAATCTGCTCCGTTGCCGCCCTTGGCGGTATTCTTTTCGGGTACGACACTTCGGTGATCTCAGGGGCGATCGGGCCGCTGCAGGAATTTTTCCATCTTTCCGCCTCCGAGACGGGATGGGCGGTTTCGAACGTCGTGTTCGGCTGTATTTTCGGGGCACTGATCTCCGGGTGGCTGGCGCATCGTCTGGGCCGGCGGATGACCCTGTTCATCTGTGCCGTGATATTCTCGATCCAGTCCGTCGGTGCCGCGCTGGCTCCTGATTTTTTCTGGTTCGTGCTCTACCGTATGCTGGGCGGTGTGGCTGTGGGTGTCGCATCGGCCGTATCTCCCATGTATATGTCTGAGGTTTCTCCGAAAGACATGCGCGGCCGTGCGCTGAGCATGGAGCAGTTTGCGATCGTTCTCGGTCAGGTTGTGGTCTTTATCGTCAACTACCTCATTGCCCGGACGGCCTCTGCATTGTGGCTGCAGACGATGGGCTGGCGCTGGATGCTGGCTTCTGAGATCATTCCGTGTATCCTGTTCTGTGTAACGGTGTTTTTCATTCCTGAGTCTCCGCGCTGGCATATGCTCAAGGGACGTGAGGATGAGGCGCGCCGGACTCTGGTGCGTATTTCCAATGAGCATCACGCCGAGAATCTGATGGATGAAATCCGTGAGTCGATCGGCAGTTCCGCGAATAATACAGGCCTGAGCCTCGGGCAGATGTTTGCGGACCGTAATGCGCGCTGGATCGTGTTTGTCGGAGCGGCCGTGGCGGCTCTGCAGCAGGTTACGGGCATCAATGCCATGATGTATTACGCCCCGATGGTTCTGCAGTCGACCAGCGGCAGTTTGCAGGCGGCACTTTTCCAGACCATCTGGATCGGGTTTGCGCTGCTTCTCGGATGTATTCCGGGAGCGTGGATCGTGGATCTGAAGGGGCGCAGACCTCTGATGCAGTATGGTTCCGTTCTTATGATCCTCAGCCTGCTGGTCGTGTCCTGGGCGCTTTATTCCCAGAGCACCGGACCTCTTGCCCTGATCGGGATGCTTGGCTTTATGTTTGCCTTCGGTTTTTCCTGGCGGCCTGTCACGTGGATTCTGGTTTCCGAGATTTTCCCGAACCGTTTCCGGGCTATTGGCATGAGCATCGCGGTTGCGTCCAACTGGATCGCGAATTTCATCGTTGCTCAGGGGTTCCCGATGATCAGTCAGAATCAATGGCTGAACGAGCGGTTCCACGGGGCGTTCTCCATGTGGCTGTTTGCTGCGGCGGGCTGTTTCGCCATGTGGTTCGTGTGGCGCTATATTCCCGAGACGAAGCGTATTTCTCTGGAGAGAATTGAGACAACGATGATGAGTCTTGCTCCGGGATCCTCATCTCCTGTCGGTGCGGAGTATCAGGAGTCCTGACGGATCGAGAGCTGACGGGGGCAGATGGCAGTGTCCGGCGGGAGGTGTTTTCCGCCGGACACTGACGGGAATTTTCTGACGGATGAAGACCAGGAAAGAGAAGATGATAGTCTCTGATCTGCTGCGTGCTCTTTCACGGCTGTTTTCCCGGACTTCCGGCCGTTCTCCTGAACGGAGTGCTCCGGATGTGCCGCGGGCGTCTGCGGCGCCTCTCCGGGGGGATGATTCTGTATCATCGTCTGATTTTCTTACGGTTTCGTGTTTCCTGACCGGCAAGAACGATCTGAGTCCTGCCGTTGCGGCTCGGGCATATGCGGCGCTGTCTTCCGCAGATGCGACATTTGCGGCTTCCGTTTCGGATCTGCTGGGGGCCATCTGCACGGGACGTCTTGCGGATATGAAAATGTTCGATGATTTTGCAAGGCAGTATCCTGAACCGGCTGCCGCGGCCCTGCATATTATTTCCGCGTGGTATCTCGGATATACCGGCACGCCTGAACCGTTATGCAGCGAGGATGATTCCGCCTTTGTTGCTTATGAGAGTGCGCTGATGTTCCGGCCAACCGCCGATGTCACGGCGCCTCCTTCCTATACGCCTGGCCGGACGGATTACTGGCAGGAGCCTCCTGCCTCTCTTAAATCCGACCGGACATGTCTTTCTGCCTGAAAAGAGAAGAATATGACTGCATCCTCGTATGATGCCGATGTTGTTGTCGTCGGCTCCGGCGTGACTGGCAGCAATCTTGCGTATGAGCTTGCGCGGAAGGGCAGATCGGTCATCATTCTTGAGTCCGGCATCCGGATTCCGCGCTGGAAGATCGTTGAGAATTTCCGCACGTCGTCGCGCAAGGTCAACCGGAACGATCCGTATCCCAATGCGCCGTATGCTCCGAATTCCTATACGCCGGGATATATTGAAAATACGGGAACATTCCGGTTTCTTCCCGGAATGCTGCGTCTTGTGGGCGGAACGACGTGGCACTGGGGGGGGAGCGACGTGGCGGTTCCTTCCCAATGACATGCGGCTGCGGACGCTGTATGGCGTGGGGCGTGACTGGCCTTTATCCTATGAGGATCTTGAGCCTTTTTATACTCGTGCCGAGTATAATCTCGGGGTTTCGGGCTCTGACACGGAGGATCAGTCCGGTCTGGAGAGTGGTGTCTGCTTTCCGCCCCGTTCCGCCCCCTACCCTGTCCAGAATGAGTCAGAGACCTATTATTTCCAGCGTCTGAAGGCGCGGCTGGGGCCGGAGGGATATATTTTCCTGCATGAGCCTCATGTCCGGACGAACAGGCCCTATGACGGTCGTCCGGCCTGCTGCGGCAACAACAACTGCATGCCTGTCTGTCCGATCGGGGCGATGTATTCGGGGGAGGTGCATGTCAGACATGCCGAGGCCTGCGGGGCGAAACTCATTACGGACGCAACCGTTTTCAGGATCGAGAAGGGTGAGGGCGGGAAAATCGCGGCCGTGCATTACAGGACGTCGGAGCATCGTGATGTGCGGCTGACGGCCCGCTGTTTCGTTCTGGCGTGTAACGGGCTTGAGATTCCGAAGCTTCTTCTGATGTCTGACGTGGCCAATTCTTCCGATCAGGTCGGGCGTAATCTTATGGATCATACGGGGATCGGTCTGCAGTTTCTTGCAGATGAGCCTGTCTGGCCCGGCCGCGGTCCCATTCAGCAGGGCGGGATTTTCAACTGGCGAGACGGTCCGTTCCGGTCTGAGCATGCCGCGATCAAGCATTCGATCAATAATGCCGTCATCAATCAGGAGGTGACGCGGATTCTGCTGTCGCGGGGGGTGACGGGCCGCAGGCTCGATGAGCAGATCCGCTTTATGTCATCACGCTGGGTGGAATTTTCTACGACTTTCGAGATGCTGCCCTATGCGCATAACCGCGTGCAGCCGTCGTCCACCAGGAAGGATGCTCTGGGTATTCCCGCGCTGACCGTTCATTATGACACGGACGACTATATTGCGCGCGGGGCGGCCAGAGCGAAGGAGGATTTCAGGACATTCGTGAAAACCATGAACGGAACCGTCATTGATGATGAGTCCGGGTGGCAGAACCGGGATCATCTGATGGGGACCGTGATCATGGGGGACAATCCCCGCAGCTCCGTTGTCAATCATGAATGTCGCAGCTGGGATCATTCGAATCTGTTTATGGCGACGACGGGGGTGATTCCGGCGAGCGGTGTGGTCAATCCCACCCTGGCGGCTGTTGCTCTGGCGATCCGGTCTGCTGATATCATCGAGAGAGAAATCTGATCCATGGCTGTACGAATGATCAGAACCCTGCTGCTCTGCGGGATGGCTTCCCTTCCGGGGATGGTGCGGGCGGCGGCCCCCTCCCCTTCCGGGACGCATGAAATCTCCGGTCCGGGACAGGAGGATCTGCAGAAGCTGATTGCGCGGGGGGCGTATGTTGCGCGTATGGCGGATTGTGCGGCCTGTTATACCGGCGCTGATGGCACGCCCTATGCCGGGGGGTACAGGATCGTTTCTCCGCTCGGGGCGATTATTGCAAAAAATATCTCCCCTTCTTCAGAGTTCGGAATTGGCGGATGGTCCGAGGCTGAATTTGCGCGTGCGGTGCGAAAGGGTGTGACGCCTCATGGTCATCTTTATCCGGCCATGCCCTATCCGGCTTATGGCGGGATGTCGGATGATGATATTCATGCGCTTTATACCTATCTGACGAAGGCGGTACGGCCTGTCGAGCGTCCGGCGCTTCCGGTTACGAAACTTCCTTTCCCGTTCAGCTTCCGTCATCTGATGATCGGATGGAACGCTCTTTTTGCACGCAGCCGGCCTGCTCGTTCCGGGGATATGGCCCCGGGCAGTATTGAACGCGGGCGTTATCTTGTTGAGGTCACCGGGCATTGTTCGGGCTGTCATACGCCGCGCAATGCCCTGATGGCTGAGGACCGGTCACGTCACCTGGCGGGGGCTCCGGTCGGCGGGTGGTTTGCGCCGAACATCACGTCCGATACTGTCAGCGGGATCGGGGGGTGGAGTGAGGACGAGCTGGTTACCTATCTGAAAACCGGTTCCGTGGCCGGGAAGAGTCAGGCGGCCGGGGGGATGGCTGAGGCGATTTCCCACGGGCTGCGGCATCTTGAGGAATCTGATCTTCGGGCGATCGCGCGGTATCTCAGGACGGTTCCGCCGGTGCGTGAGTCCGGACAGAGCGTGCCTGCGTATGGAGTTCTGTCTGCCAGACCGGATGATATGGATGCGTATGCTTTCGGGCGTGACCGGTCTGCTGCTGCCATGGCGGACGGTTCAGGCACGGGGGGGGCGCGGATTTATCTCAGTGCCTGCGCGTCCTGTCATCAGTTGCATGGCGAGGGTACGGGGGATCAGTTTTTCCCTTCCCTTTTCAGGAACAGTTCGACCGGAGGACCGTCTGCGAGGAATCTCGTCATGGCGATCCTCAAAGGGGTGCATCGTGAGACCGATGACGGGGATGTTGTCATGCCCGCTTTTAGCGATGAGCTGAATGATGCGCAGATTGCAGCGGTTTCGGAGTATGTCCTGCACCGCTTTGGCAATTCTTCCCTTCGGGTATCTGCTGAGGATGTTGCGGCTCTTCGTGCCGAGCGGCAGCGATCCGTTCTGTCGGAATTTTCGGGTGTCCTGGGGGCAGCCGTGGCCTGTGGTGTGGCCGCACTTGCGGGGCTGTATCTTCTGGGGGCCGGACGGCGCGCCAGGGCTGTTATGACGATATCAGAGGAAGAGGACTGAGGATTTACCGTCTCCGCCGGGTGTTTTTATTCCCGGCGTTCGGCAACGGCTGTTGCCAGTGTCATCACCAGGGCCATTGTGGCGGCGTTGGAGCGGAATCCCATGAAATCCGCTTCCATGACCTCAAGCCACAGCCCGGATGAAGGGATGACCGGACTTGCCGGGCTGTCCGTGACGGCCACGATCGGGACGTGACGTTTTTCCAGCGCCCTGAAGAGTTCGATAGTCCGTTTTGCGTAGACCGTAAAACTGATGACGATTGCTGCATCTTCCGGACCTGCGGACAGCATGGCCTCATCCTCCATGCCGGATTCCAGGCCGATGATGCGGTGGGATATCTCCATTTTCGTGAACAGATATGAGAGATACCGGGCGACCGGCATCGAGCGGCGCAGGCCCAGGATATAGATGCGGCGGGCTTGTGCGAGGCGTGTGATGGCCTCATCGAGCCTGGTGCGGTCCATATGGTGGTGCATGGCCTGCAGGGATGCCAGCGCGGCTTCGTAGAATCCGTCGAGCAGGGCCGAGGCGCTGGCCGGGCTGCCGTCGGCCGCATGCAGGGCGTTGACCCTCTCTCCGTAGGAGATTGAGCGGCTGCGGATACGATCCCTGAAGATGGCCTGCATTTCAGAAAAGCCGTTGAGATCAAAGGTCCGTGCGAAACGCACGACCGTCGAGGGCTGTACGCGTGCGATGGCGGCGAGGCTGCTGACCGTGCCCAGAGCCACGTCGTCAGGGCTGGCGAGCACGGCGTCCGCAATCTGCTTCAGGCGCGGGGGGAGTGTGGCGTAGCGTGCGCGGAGCTGCTGATGGAAGGCGTCATAATCTTCTGAGGAGAGAGCGGAATCCTGAGACTCACGGGTGGCAGCGCATGTGCGCGATGAGGGCATCAAATCAACTCCGGATCGTCTCTGCTGCCGGTCAGGTCTGGATTTATGTGCTGCCCGGGGGATCTCCTGCATCACCATAAGGTGAAAACGACGAAAAAGAAGGGAAAATGTATTCTAAAATATATCAATAAATAGAATATTCGTTCTATAAGGAGGCCGGAACCAACCGGAGGGGAGTACGTAAGATGGATTCGTCTGATCTGGATGTCATTGCCATAGGGCGCTCCTCTGTCGATATCTACGGCCAGCAGATCGGCGGCCGTCTTGAGGATATGGCCAGTTTCAGCAAGGGCGTGGGCGGATGTCCGGCCAATATTGCCATCGGCACGTCCCGCCTCGGGCTGCGTTCCGGTCTTATCACGCGTGTGGGCAACGAGAATTTCGGCCGGTTCATCCGTGAGCAGCTTGCGCGTGAGGGTGTGTCTGTGGATGGCATCGTGACGGATCCGGACAGACTGACGGCGCTTGCCATTCTGGGGGTGCGTGACAAGGACACGTTCCCTCTTCTGTTCTATCGCACGGACTGTGCGGATGCTGCTCTGAACGAGGAGGATATTGATCCGGCCTTTATAGAGCGTGCGAAGGTCGTGCTTGTCAGCGGAACGCATTTTGCCCGCAGCGCGAGTGCGGTGGCCCAGCGCAAGGCGATGCGGATTGCGCGTAAGGCCGGTGGCCGGGTGGCCATTGATGTGGATTACCGGCCCAATCTGTGGGGTCTGGCGGATATCGGGGAGGGAGAGTCCCGGTATGTGCGCTCGGGAGAAGTGACGTCCCTTCTGATGTCCGTTCTTCCGGAATGTGACCTGATTGTCGGCACCGAGGAGGAGCTCCATATTGCGGGGGGCAGCGAGGATACGCTGACGGCGATCCGTAATATCCGGGCTGTCTCGGGCGGCACCATCGTGTGCAAGCGCGGGCCGATGGGATGCGTTGTCTTTGAGGGCGACATTCCCGATGATATCGAGAAGGGTGTGAAGGGGGCTGGTTTCCCGATTGAGGTCTATAATACGCTGGGGGCCGGGGATGCGTTTATGTCCGGTTTCCTCAGGGGCTGGATCAGGGGTGAGCCGCTGACGGAGTGCTGCACCTATGCCAATGCCTGCGGGGCGTTTGCCGTCTCCCGCCTGCTCTGCTCTCAGGAAATTCCGACCTGGGAAGAGCTGCAGTATTTTCTGAAGAACGGCAGTGAATTCCGTGCGCTGCGTCAGGACCCGGAGCTCAGCCATCTTCATCGTGTGACGACGCGTCGTCATCAGGCCACGCCTGTCATGGCTCTGGCCTGTGATCACAGGATGCAGCTTGAGGAGATTGCCCGGGAGGTCGGAGTTCCTTTTGAGCGGATTTCCGCCTTCAAGCGTCTGGTTATCAGGGCGGCCACACGTGTGCGGCAGGGCCGGGCCGGTTTCGGGGTTTTCATGGATGGCATTTATGGCCGTGATGCTCTGACGGATGCGTCTCATGAGGGGCTGTGGATTGCACGTCCTGTTGAAAAAACCGGCTCCCGTCCTCTTGAGTTTGAATGTGGCGGCAGTCTGGGGGCGCATCTGACCGAGTGGCCGGTTGAGCAGACGATCAAGTGCCTGTGTTTCTATCATCCGGATGATCCGGAGGAGCTGAAGCTGCGTCAGGAGCGTGAACTGTTCCGCGTCTATGACGCCTGCTGCAGGACCGGGCGTGAGGTTCTGATTGAGATCATTGCGGGCAAGAACGGTCCTCTGGAGACCGGAAGTGTGGCTGCGGTGCTGGATCGTCTGTATGATATCGGGATCCGTCCGGACTGGTGGAAGCTTGAGGGGCAGAAGAATCCTGCGGCATGGCAGGCGATTGCCGATGTGATCGGGGCGCGTGATCCGCATTGCCGGGGTGTGATGATTTTACGTCGTGTCGTCAGTTAAGCAGTATGATGATTGAAGCGAACTGCACGGCTGCGAGGAAAGTAGATTTGAGTTTGT
>NZ_JAJJND010000053.1 GCF_029759835.1 Acetobacter sp. AN02 | reverse complement strand
CAAGGCGGCAGCATGACAACAACCGGCTATAGCTTATCAGGCCCGAAAAACTGTCCGAACAGACGGGGCCACCTCTCTTTGTCACGGTTACAGTCGTCAGCGGATTCCGGGCCATGCTCACCATCCATGGCTGAATACCGGGCTCCATCCGAATAAATACGACCTTCGATCTCTGCAGTCATCAGGCCTCAGGGGCCACAAATTCCCTGGCGCTCATAGCGTAAGGTGAGCCTGGTTCCAGCGCCAGGGAAAGTCCAGGAGAACCCGCTCGGGTTCGCCAGCGTGAACGTCTGTCTTATGGGATGAAAGATGAAGAAGACTTACACCCCCGCAGGCAGATAAATTCCTCTATATCGCCTCAGACACACACACCTGCCCTGCCCCGAAAGCAGCAAGCACTGAACTCATTACGGGAAATGGCAGTGATGCCGGAGGGCAAAGTAAATGAATGAGAAAACGGTAACCCTTATAAAAAACGAATGGGTCTTTGTAACGGATGCACCGGATGGCTGGATCAGCTATGTTAAAGGGCTTGATCCGGATCAGATGGACCCGGATGAATGTGCCGATCTGAAAAATGATGCCAGTCAACTCAGGAATATACTGGCTGTCATCAAAGAGCAGCTGTGATCCCCAACGCCTGAGATCAGCCTGCCGGCTATCCTGAGACAACCCTTACGTGACGGCACACCTCCGGACGTCTCCTTCCGGAGCCATCACACAAAAAGGCCTCCCGCCACCGGCGGAAGGCCCCTCATGCTGCAGCAGACAACGGCACCGCATTCACGACACCGCCGGTTTAAAACCGGAAAGGATCAGAGATCGTTGATCTTGCCCTTAATATCTCCCTTGATCTCAGACCCCTTGCCCTTAAGCTGCTGGACCTGCCCCTCGGCAACCAGCTTCTCATTGTCGGTAGCCTTACCGATCTCTTCCTTCACAGTGCCGACAACCTTGTCCGCAGCACCCTTCAGCTTGTCCGTAAACTCACCCATCGGAAGCTCCTCTGAAATAAAGTCCTCACCCGCCACACGCGGCAGGCAATCTTCACTCAGAACGCTTCCCCCGCCCGGAAGTTCCCGAACCGCGCCCCGCCGCAGCCGCAGCCGCACGGCTCCGCTTCGCCTCCCCGGCAATACGCCACAGATACCCCGCGGCAGAAGACCGGAACGGCGCAAAAACCTCCGTCACAGCCCGGAGATCACGCGGCTTCAGCTGAGCTTCATGCCCGCGCAGAAGACGCCACCCCTCCCGCACACCAAAATCATCCGCAGGCATGATGTCCGGACGCCCCAGCGTCAGCATCAGAAACATCTCAACCGTCCAGCGCCCGATCCCGCGCAGCGTCGTCAGACGGGCAATCAGCTCCTCATCAGACAGCCCCTCCGCCTCGGTACGCCCCGGAACAACCCCCTCCAGCCGCGCACGCGCCAGCCCCTGAAGCGCCGTGATCTTCGCCCCCGACAGACCACAGCCCCGCAGAACATCAGAAGACGCTCCCGCCAGAGCCGCAGGATCCGTCCCGATCCCGCCCTCCAGCGCCAGAAGCCGCCCGTGAATCGCCGCAGCCACACCCCCACCAAGCTGCTGGCTGACAATCGCCCGCACCAGAGCATCAAACGGCTCGGACTCACGCCCGCGCGTGAGGTCACACGGCCCGGACCGCGCCGCAAACGCCCCAAGCGCAGGGTCCGCCGCAGTCAGATACGTAACAAGACGCTCATGCGCCGTGATCTCAGATACATGCATTAAAATATTGCAACAGAGTCACAGGTGACACGCAAGCCCGGGTGGTGGCATAGAAAACGGATCATCTCAGACCGGTCACCCGCCCGAACGATACGGAGTCAGCCTCTTTCCATGCCGGCGATGGCCAGGTTCTTCCGATCCAGCACCCCAGACGGAACAGGACAGCGCAGCCGCAGGGGCAGCCGCGAGCCCGTACTCATACCCGGACCCGACACCCCCCGCCCGACACGCCCGTCCCCGCCGCCACCCACCGTCAGAGACCGCAACGGACTGGCCCCCGCCCTCGTGGAACGCACCGCCGGATACAAACCCCTGCGCGGCGCACGAACCCCCGTCCGCCCGCGCGACATCTTCGCAGACCCCGAACTCGGACCCGTCCTCACCGGCTCCTTCGCCACCCACGCCGCCCTGCTGGCCCTGGCCCTCTTCCTCGCCACCCGCCACCCGCCAATGGGAAACCCCTCCGGAGAAGCCGCACCGGTCGAGATGATGTTCGTCACCCCGCCCGCAACAAGCGGCATGCGCGGACAGAACTCCCCCGAAGCCGGCGGCGGAAACGAAGCCGCATCCAACTCGAAATCCAGCGCCGGAGCCCCCCAGGAAGCCGATTCCGCCCCCGCACAGAGCGCAGCCGCCACGGAAACACCCGCAGCCCCCCCGCTGGTCGAAGCCCCGTCAACCGAACACGTCCCGCCACAGCCGCAGCAGAAAGCCACGGTCAGCCCGACAGAAAAAACCGCCGGACAGGCCCGCCCGTCACCGTCACACAGAAAATCAGCCGCAAAACCCGTCCCGCGTCAGCGCCGCCAGGAACAGCGCGCCGCATCCCCCTTCGATTCCCTGACGGACCTGTCCTTCGATCAGTCCTCAGCCCCCAGACGCAGCCGCAGCGGACGCTCGGGCGGCTCCGGCGGCCCCATCGACCTCTCCGTCGGCCCGCTCGTCTCCAACGGCAAACTCAACGCCCCCTACAGCACCCGCGCCACAACACGCGGCGTCAGCCGGGACTACGCCTCAGAAGTGGACGCCTGGATCAGACGCCATATGTTCTATCCGCCCGACGCCGCCCATGACGGAGAGGAAGGCGGCTCCTCGGTCCACGTCGTCATCGACCGCGGCGGACACGTCCGATTCGTCCGCCTCACGGACCAGTCCGGCTCCTACCGCCTCGACGCCGCCACGACCGGCATGTTCCAGAACAGCCAGCTCCCGCCGGTCCCGCCCGATATCCCCGGAGATCATTTCGACCTCGATGTGACCATCAACTACATCCTCATCCGCAGATAATCGGCCATAAAACGACGCATGATGTTGATTTTTTCATGATTTCGCGGGCACATACTCCCCAAAGCACACCACCCCTCCCGTAAACGACCATCAGGATATCAGACCGTGCCTGACGCCCAGAAAAAAAGCCCCCCCCCGACACCGCCTGATCGCATCCCCACGATCCGCGTCGTCGCCATGCCGACCGACACCAACCCCGCCGGAGACGTCTTCGGCGGATGGCTCGTCTCACAGATGGATCTCGCCGCCGGAACCTGCGCCGCCTTCCGCTCGCGCGGCCGCTGCGTCACCGTCGCCATCGACAGCTTCATCTTCCACGAACCCGTCGTCGTCGGAGACGAGGTCAGCATCTATACAAATATCGTCAAGGAAGGCCGGACCTCGATGGTCATCCACGTGGAAACCTGGCGCCGCGTCCGGTCCACGGACATCCGCATCCGCGTCACCCAGGGAAAATTCACCTTCGTCGCTCTGGACGAAAAGCGCAGACCCCGCGCCCTCCCGTCGGTCGAGGATTTCTGATCCCGCACAAAGCGGACCAGCCGGAACAGAGCCCCCGGGAGAAAACTCCCGGGACCATCCCGCCGATTCCGGCAACATCCCCTCCCTGAGCCGGACACCCTGCACAGACAGAAATCCGCCCCGGCCAGACCCTTCCACAGAAAAATCCCCCGCAGGCAGAACGCGCTGCACCCGCATATCCCCCCGCAGCGACATTAAATCTTCTGAAACCGGACCATGTCATACAGGACGGGAACGAAAGGACCCTCCCCACCGATGACAACCCGCGTCTTCATTGCCACCCCCTGCTTCGGCGGACTGGTCACTCAGACCTATGTCCAGTCCGTCATAGGCTGCATGGTCGCCGCCCAGGACCAGGGTGTCGAACTCACGCTCTCCCTCGTCGGCAACGACGCCCTCATTACACGCTGCCGCAACACGCTGGTACAGCAGTTCATGCAGCAGCCGGACGCCACGCATCTCCTGTTCATAGACAGCGATATCGGATTCCCGCATGACGCCATCGGCCGCCTCGTCGCCGCCGGAAAGGACGTCATCGGCGGCCTCTACCCGCTCAAGGACCGGTACTGGAATGAAATGACCGCAGAGCGCATCGCCAGAGGAGAACCGGCAGACACCGCCTCCCTGCGCTATGTCGGAGAGTGCGAGAAACTGCACGAAACCCCCGCCGGAAGCCCCCTCGTACAGGTGGCCTATGCCGGAACCGGATTCCTGCTCATCAGCCGTAACGCCATCGAAAGACTGATCCTCGCCCACCCCGAAAGCGCCTATACCCGCATCGACGCCGCCCGCGACGGCAACGGCGCACAGGACCGCAGCGCCGGAACCGCCTGGGCCCTGTTCGAATGCATGATCGATCCCGCAACCGGAACCTATCTCTCCGAAGACTTCGCCTTCTGCCAGCGCTGGCGCGATATCGGCGGAGATATCTGGCTCGACCCCTCCCTGATCCTCACCCATGTCGGCCCCTCCTCCTTCACCGGAGCCCCGCAGCGCCGCGTCGGAATCATGGAAACCACACCATAAATCCCGCACCCGCAGGACAACCCGCCAGGACGGGCGGACACACCAATAGCCTCACGTCCGCAGATGCTCTAGAAAGCGGGGCATGACAGCCTCATCCCCCGTCCGGCCCTCCGAAGAAGGACTGTCCGGCCTCTCCCTGCGTCAGCCGCCCTCAAACCCCGAAGCGGAACAGGCCCTCCTCGGCGCCCTGCTGACCAACAACAAAGCCTATGACCGGATCTCGGACTTCCTGGCCCCGGTCCACTTCGCAAGCGCCGTCAACGGCGCCATCTACGAAGCCATCTCCCGGAAAATAGAACAGGGACAGCTCGCAGACCCCGTCACGATGCGCCCGGTGTTCGAACATTCCGGCGTCCTGGAACCTGTCGGCGGCATGGCCTATATCGCCCGCCTCCTCACCTCGATGGTCGGCATCATCAATGCCGCGGATTACGGACGCGCCATCCACGACGCCTGGATCAGACGCCAGCTCGTCGATATCGGAGAAGGCATCGTCAACAGCGCCTTCGGAACCGAAACAGACCTCAGCGGCCAGGACCAGATCGCCGCAGGAGAGGAACAGCTCTTCCGCCTCGCCACCGAAAAAGGCCAGGACGGCGGCTTCACGAATTTCGACCGCGCCCTCGCCGCCGCCATCCAGGTCGCGGAAAAAGCCTTCCTCAATGAAGGACACGTCACCGGCCTCACCAGCGGACTGACCGATTTCGACCGCAAGACCGGCGGCCTCCACCCCTCAGACCTGCTCATCCTCGCAGGACGCCCGGCAATGGGTAAAACCGCCCTCGCCACGAAAGTCGCCTTCTCCGCCGCCCGCGCCCTGCTGCGCGACGCGGAAGACAGGGGAGAAGGCGCCGTGCCGACAGGAACCGTCGCCATCTTCTCCCTCGAAATGTCGTCCGAACAGCTCGCCACACGTATCCTGTCAGAACAGGCCGAAGTCCCCGGAGAACGCATCCGCCGCGGCGATATCGCACAGAAAGACTTCGACCGCTTCGTCAGGGTCTCGCGCGAACTCAACCGCCTGCCCATGGTGATCGACGATACCCCCGCCATCAGCCTGTCCGCCATGCGAACCCGCTGCCGCAGACTCAAGCGCACACGCGGCCTGTCCCTCGTCGTCGTGGACTATCTCCAGCTCATGCGCCCCTCGGTCGGAACCAGACCGGAAAGCCGCGTGCTCGAAATCTCCATGATCACACAGGGCCTCAAAGCCCTGGCCAAGGAACTCGAAGTCCCCGTCATCGCCCTCTCACAGCTCTCCCGCCAGGTCGAAAGCCGCGAGGACAAACGCCCCATGCTCTCGGACCTCCGCGAATCCGGCTCCATCGAGCAGGACGCAGACGCCGTGATGTTCGTCTATCGCGACCAGTATTATCTCCAGCAGCGCGAACCCAAGGAAACCGCCTTCGAATCCTCTGAAAAATACCAGGCCGCCCTGGAAGACTGGCACCGCAAAATGGAGCTGGTGCACAACAAGGCCGAACTCATCCTGGAAAAACAGCGTCACGGCCCCACAGGAACCATCCAGCTCTACTTCGAGGGCGAATTCACACGCTTCTCAGACCTCGATACACAGCACGAAGACTACGCCGCACGCTGAAAAAACTTCCGGAGACCCCGCCCTCCGGAAGCATCACAACAACAGTTCTCAGGCCCGGATATCAGGCCGGACGACGGAACTTCAGAACCACCTGGTCCGTACGGCCGCGTATGGACGGATCAAACACCGGCTTGTCATGCGGGTCCGAGGGATTGGCCAGAACATCGCTCCGGCTCTCCAGCGTAAATCCCGCCGCCTGCGCCTGACGGATGATGATCTGCGGATCAATCCGGTGCAGCGCAGCCACATTCCCCGAAGCCCCCGGCAGGGCAACATGATCCACGACAATAAACGTTCCGCCCGGGTGCAGCGCGGCAAACGCGGATTTGTCAAAATCCAGAGCCGCCTGCTCACCCTGTCCATAATACAGATCGTGATAGTTCAGAGACGTCCACACAACATCCAGAGGCTCCGGCACCCTGAAAGACGTCGGAGACTGCCGCACGATCGTTACGTTGGAAAATTCCGGACTCGCCGCCGTCGTCTCCAGCGTCTTCACCTTGTCCGGAAAACGCTTCTCGGCACCGGGCGGAACAATGGCATAGACACGCCCGCCCTGCCCCGTCACATTGCTGAACAGACGCGTGAAATACCCGTCCCCCGGCAGAACATCCGCAACCTTCTTCCGGCGCGTCACCCCCGAAAATGCAATCAGCTCCACAGGCTTGCGCCGCGCATCCTGCGCACGGTCAGACTGGGGACGATCCCTGTCACTGATCGCCGCGGCAATCGCCACGGAACTGCTGTTCGCCCCGCGAAATCCCGGAGGCTGGGCCTCGGCCGGAACAGCCGCCGCAAGCAGCAGAACGGCAGCCAGACCCGGCAGAACGACAGGAATACGAACGGACATCAGCAAAACTCCCTGACAGACAGTAACAGCCATAACACCCCGACCGCAGCACGGTTCATATCAGAAAAAAACAGCCTTACCGCCCCCGGTGCTGCGGACGGCCATACGTCACCTCGGTATCGGGAACCGCCCCCCCCGTCCCTGGCTTGGGCGCAGAAACCCCGACATCCGGCGCAGGCTCATAACCCTGCGTCCCCTCAGGCGTCTGCGGAGCCGTGTTCTTACTGTAATCCGCCTCCCGCTCGCGGCGCTCCTCGGCCTCGGCAGCCTCCGGAAAATTCTTGCCCGGACGGTCCGGCGGCACGTCAATATTGTCCCCCGCGCGCGGGTCAGACCCCGGCATGTGACACGACACCACCATACCCGCACAGATCAGACATATCAGCCGGCCCCGGAAACTCACCCGCCATACCACCCGTCAGACTGCCCGGACGCCCGGAAGAAAATCTCAGACCGAAAGACGACGCGCCTCATCAGGAAGCATCACCGGAATGCCGTCACGTACCGGATAGGCCAGACCAGCCTTCTCGCTGATCAGCTCCCCGGCCTCACGATCATACACCAGAGGCCCCTTGGTCACGGGACAGACAAGAAGGGACAGAAGCCGGGGATCCACGGCAACACTGTCAGCTTTCGCTCCGGACATCACTCAAACTCCTGAAAAAACACAAAAAGATTATACGTCATCCGGATCGTCCGGAAAAAGACCCGGAAAATCAAGAAGAGTCTGCAGAACCTGAACCCGGTCCGTCAGCGTCTCCGCCTCCAGAAGAAGCTGCTTCTCAGCCGCCGGAAACGGACAGATCATCGGAAGGGTGATCAGAAGCATGTCATCAGGCATCTGCTCCAGAACATCCCAGCGCGCATGAAGATGCCTCACACGGAAATAGGCCCGCAAGGAGGAAAGCAGAACCTCCCGGTCAAACGGAGCCGAAGGCACCTCGTTAAGATCCGCACCATAACGCGACACATCAATCCGCGCACGACGATACCCCCGCCGGATCCCGCTCTCCCGCAGAACCCGGAACCGGGAAATCCCCGTCAGCGTGATCGCAAACGTCCCGTCCCCGCGTTCCGTAAACGACGTGATCCGCCCCAGACAGCCAACCCCGAACAGAGACGGAAATAAAAGCTCATCCGCCTCGTCCTCCGGATCAACCGGCTGGATCATCCCGATCAGACGATCCGACGCCAGAGCATCCTCAACAAGGGCAATATAACGCGGCTCAAACACATTCAGAGGCAGCTTCCCCCGCGGCAGCAGCAAAGTCCCGCTCAGCGGAAACAGACCCGTCTCCACCGGAAGATCCGCCAGCGTCAGCTCACCGAAACGCGGAACCAGACGCGGACTCTCCTCCCCGAAAAACGTGCTCTCCAGAGAAGAGACCATCAGGAAAACAGCAGCGAGGACAAACGCCTGCGCGCACGCAGCGTCGCCGGATCATCATGCCCCCACGCATCGAAAAAACGGAAAAGCTGCTGCTTGGCCGCCCCGTCCTTCCACTCCCGGTCCGCCCGGATCACATAAAGAAGCTCCTCAGCCGCAGCCTCACGATCCCCGGCCGCATTCAGAGCCGTCGCCAGACCACACCGCGCCTCGAAATCATCCGGAGACGCCTCAACCCGCGCACGCAAAGACTCAGCCTCCGCCGCAGCCCGACGCCCCTCCTGCCTCAGCTCCAGAGCCGCACGCGCCCCTTCAACCTCCGCATGATGCGCGATCTTCTCCGGAACATCCTCCAGAGCCGCAGCCGCAGCCTCCTCATTGCCCAGAGACGCAAGCGTACGCACCAGACCACCCCAGGCCTGCGGATTCTCCGGCTCCTCGCCGATCACCTCGGAATAAAACCCGACAGCATCCTCATCACGCCCCTCCTCCAGAGCCAGCGCCGCCGCCTCCAGAAGATCAGACGCAGGCATCTGCCCGCCACCAGCAGCAGACAGAACCCCCTCAATGAATTTCCGGATCTGACTCTCCGGCAGAGCCCCCTGGAAAATATCCAGAATCTGACCCTTCCAGAACGCGGCAACCAGAGGAATCGACTGAAGCGGAAGACCGGCCTGAACAAGCTGGGACGCCAGAGACCGGCAGGCCTCAATATCAACCTTCACAAGATGAACACGGCCCCGCGCCGCCGTCACCACCTTCTCCAGAACCGGCGTCAGCTGACGACACGGACCACACCACTCGGCCCAGAAATCCACCAGAACAGGAACGGTACGGCTGGCCTCCAGCACGTCCCGCATGAACGTGGCCTCCGTCGCATCACGGATAAAAGATCCCGAAGTCCCGGCCTCACCCGCAGACATATCGCCCCGCAGGCCACCCTGAACACCACCCTGAACACCGGCCTGACGCCCGCCCGGCTGCTTCTGCCCGATCAGATATTCCATCGTTCCCGTTCTTCCCGTCCCTGTCAGTCCGCCGCCCCGATCCTGAAAACCCGGCCCGGAAGACTTACTGCACAACATATCAAACACAAAATACCCGCAGACTCACGGCAGACACCGCAGCCCGTCCGCCCCGCATGTGTGGCCGCAGACCCCGCCGGACAAGGGCACACCCTCCCCGTCCCGCACCATCCCGACCACCCCGCCCGATCACAGCCCCCGACCAGATCCTCCCGCAGAAATCCCGCCCCCTCTCCGCCCCGGCTTACGGCGTGTCGTCAGTTAAGGGCTGATTGCGGCACGTGAGGGTTGTACTTTGTGGCTGTGTGTGCTGACTGTTTTCCCAGTTTTTGGGGAGACAGACAGATGCGGCGTTACGGTTTACGCGACGATCAGTGGGAACGGATAAAAGGCCTTCTCCCTGGCCGGGAGGGCCATGTCGGTGGCACGGCTGCGGATAACCGCCTGTTCGTGGAGGCCGTGCTGTATCGCTATCGCGCAGGCATTCCGTGGCGTGATCTTCCGGCCCGTTTCGGAGACTGGAAAAACGTGCATAGACGCCTGCGTCGCTGGTGCGAAAGCGGTGTTATTGAGCGGATATTTCGCTATCTGGCGGCAGATCACGACAACGAATACATGATGATCGACAGCACGATTGTCCGGGCGCATCAGCATAGTGCCGGAGCCCTCAAAAAAGGGGGACGGATCAGGCCATCGGACGATCACGAGGCGGGTTGACGACAAAGATCCATGCCATCTGCGACGCTCTCGGTAACCCGGTGGAACTCGTCCTTACACCGGGACAGGATGCCGATGTCACTCAGGTAGAACCGATGCTGGAAAACATTGATCCGGATGCTTTCCTTGCAGACAGGGCGTATGACGCGGACAGGTTGATCGACAGGCTGACAGAGCGTGGGATTACCCCAGTCATCCCATCAAAAAGCAACAGAACAACACAACGGAAAACGGACTTTGCCCTTTACAGGGAGCGAAATCTTGTCGAGAGGTTCTTCAATAAACTCAAGCAGTTCCGCGCCATCGCTACCCGCTACGACAAACTCAAATCTACTTTCCTCGCAGCCGTGCAGTTCGCCTCAATCATCATACTGCTTAACTGACGACACGACGTAGGAATTTATTCAGAGTTTTCCGCTACTTCCGGAGACGGCCTCAGCAGGAAGGCCGGGATGACACGGGATACAGCGTGGCGGGAATGAAAGCAGGAAAAGGAGTGTATTGCGCGCTCTGCGTTCTGCTGACAGGACTCCCCCCCCCCCTGCACCGCCCGGAGCGAGCCCCCCCGCTTCACCTCCGTCATCCGCCAGACCATGGAATTCGTGCCCCCCCGCCCGCAGACACGGTGCGGATCGCCGTCTCCGTCGAACCCTCCGTCGTCCTCACGATCAGTACCCCGGCAATGAAAAACGCAGACGTCCACTTCGCAACCGCGTTCATGATGATGGTGCAGGCACTATGACCGCAAACCTCACACACCGCCACGGACAACTCCTCCTCCTGACCGCGGCGCTGATTCCCCTGATCGCCCGCCCCGCACACGCACAGCAGGTGAACTACCGCTCCTTTGAGGAACTCTTCGGAGAACCGGTCACGGTCTCAGCCTCCGGAAAACCGCAGCGCGTCAGCGAAGCCCCCGCCGCCATGACCGTCGTCACGGCCGATATGATCGAACACTCCGGAGCCAGCACGATCCCGCAGGTCCTGCGCCTCGTCGCAGGCGTGGACATCCGGGACTACGGCATGCAGGACACCACCGTCTCCATCCGCGGCGCAGCCATGCCCAACAACTCCCGGCTCCTCGTCCTCGTGGACGGCCGCTCGGTCTACCAGGACGACTACGGCTTCACCTTCTGGTCCTCCATCCCCGTCGCCCTGACAGACATCCGCCAGATCGAGGTCATCAAAGGCCCGGCCTCCGCACTCTACGGCTTTAACGCCGTCGCCGGCGTGATCAATATCGTCACCCGCAACCCCACGGACGACCCCCACGTCTCCGCACGCGTCTCAGGCGGAACCCAGGGACAGACAAACGGAGAAATCGTCGCCTCCCGCAGACTGAACAACACCTTCAGCGGGAAAATCTCCCTCACCGGAAGCCGCTCGCAGGAATTCCCGTCCTCCGTGTCCTTCAATCACGTCCCGACACCGCAGACAGGAACCGCCGCCTTCGAACTGGACGCGAAAATCACACGCCACATCACAACATCCCTGTCCGGCTCCGCCTCCTGGAACCGCTCGGCCTATTTCCTCGATATCGGCATTTACACCCCGGAAAAAGCCCGGACCATCAACATCCGCTCCCACACGCTGGCGGACACGAAAGCCGGACTGTTCGACCTCGATATCTATCACACCTGGTTCAGCCCCTACGTCTCCTGGAGCAGCCTGCCGACACGCCTTACACTGGAAGGACAGCCGCTGTACTTCCCCGGACAGCTCCCGACCTCCCTCGCCTACACCGAAAGCCAGACAAACCTGCAGCTGAGCGACCTCATCCGGATCTCACCGCAGCACACCCTGCGCGGCTCCTTCGAATTCCGGCAGAGCAGCCTCACGGCAGACTGGCCCAGCCCGAAAACCCTGTCCTCAAACGTTCTTTCCGGAGATCTGATGTGGGACTGGCAGATCACCCCCGCCCTCACCATGACAAACGCCGTACGCATCGACGCCTTCCACCTCGGCCCGGGCACCAACGGCAATGTCCCCGGAACCGGAATGGTCCCCTTCAGAGGACGCAGTATCAGAGCCGTCAGCTTCAACAGCGCCCTGGTCTATAAATTTCACGACGGAGACAGCGTCCGCCTCTCGGCCGCACGCGGCGCACAGCTCCCCGGACTGCTCTCCTTCAGCCACCGCCTGATCGGCGGCCCCCTCATGCTCTCGGGAAACTCAGCCCTCGTCCCGGCCATCACACAGAATTTCGGCCTCGACTACGCCCATAAAATCAGCCCGCTCAACGCACAGCTGAACCTCAACCTCTTCGCCCAGTACACAACAGACGTGCTCAGCTCCGCCATCGCCGGAAAGGTCAGCCTGACAAACAGCGGAATCATCGTCGCCCCAGCCAACTACCCGACGAGCAAGGCCGCAGGCGGAGAACTCACCCTCTCAGGAAAAACCGGTTTCGGCCTGCGCTGGAACGCCGCCTGGGCGCTCACACTCGTCCACGACAACGCAACCCAGGCCGAGCAGATCAACCCCTCCATCACCTGGCAGAAAAGCAAACCGGTCCACATTATCCTCGCAGGCCTCGGATACAGCTGGAACAAGTTCAGCGTGGATCTCAACATGCGCTGGCAGTCGCACTTCACCGATGCCTTCACGACAATGACACAAGGCGCTGCCACAACACCGGTCAGTTCCTTCGTCACACTCGACGGACAGGCCGCCTGGGCCTTCACCCGGCACACAAAACTCTTCATCTCAGCCCGGCAGATGAACCGCTCCGTCATGCAGCAGACAGCAGGATTCCCAATCGAAAGACAGGTCTACGGCGGCGTCCGCGCGGATTTCTGAAGACCGCCTCACCCCTCCAGAGACTGAAGATCATAAAGCCTGCGATAAAGCCCGCCCTCACGCCGCACAAGCGCGGAATGAGGACCATCCTCGCGAATCTCGCCGCGCTCAAATACAAGAATCCGATCCAGATCCACAACCGTCGCCAGACGATGCGCAATTACAATCACAGTCCGGTCCTGCATCAGACGCCCCATCGCCTCCTGAACCAGACGCTCTGATTCGGAATCCAGACTGGCCGTCGCCTCATCCAGAATCAATATCCGCGCATCCGCCAGAAACGCCCGCGCAATCGCAATCCGCTGCCGCTCACCCCCCGAAAGCTTCACACCACGCTCCCCGACAAGAGTGTCATACCCCTGCGGAAGACGCGCGATAAAATCAGCAGCATTCGCAAGCCCCGCCGCCCGCTCAATCTCCTCAGCCGATGCCCCGGGCCGCCCGTACGCAATATTCTCAGCCAGCGTCCGGTGAAAAAGGATCGGCTCCTGCGGAACAATCGCAATCTGAGACCGCAGCGAAGACTGCCGCACCGACGCGATATCCGTCCCGTCAATCACGATCCGCCCGCCATTAATATCGTAAAGACGCTGAAGCAGCTTCGTAAATGTCGTCTTCCCCGACCCCGAAGGCCCGACAAGACCAACACGGCTCCCCGCCTCGATCCGCACCGTCAGATCACTGAAAAGCGCACGCACCTGCCCCCTGTAGTGAAACCGCACATGCTCAAACGCAATCTCACCCCGCACGATCCGTATCGGACCCGCATCCGCACGGTCCCGCACACCCGGCGGCTGATCCCACACAGCCACCAGATCCTCCATCTCATTCACCGAACGCTGCACAACGGAAACCTGCTGGCCAATATCACGCAAATACCCCTGAACCAGAAAAATCATCGTCAGGACATACGCCACATCCCCCGGACCCGCCTTCCCGTCCAGCCACAGAAACACGACATACCCCGCCAGAACGACACGCATCCCCGTCACACACAGATTCTGCACATTCGCGGAATTCGTTCCCCGGACCCAGCTCCGCACACACCGCTCCCGCCAGGCCCGCAGCATCCTGCCCAGACGCCGGTCCTCCCGCTCCTCCGCCCCGAATGCCTTCACAACCGCATTGCACGTGATGGAATCCGCCAGAGCCGCCCCCACACGACTGTCCCACTGATTCGCAACACGCGAGGCAGGCGCAACATATTTCAGAGTCAGAAGACAGGACATCAGAATGAACAGAACCGACATCCCCCCCAGCAGAAACCCCATCGACGGCCAGCGCAGACCAAGAACAATCGTCGTCCCCGTCAGAACCATCGTCTCCGGCAGAAGCATCAGAAGAAGATTGTCATTCAGAGCATCCAGAGCCCACATGCCACGCGTCAGCTTCCGGACCGTAGAGCCCGCAAACGTATTGCCATGCCAGTCCGTCGAAAACCGCTGAACCTTCGCAAAAGCCTCAGCCGCAACACGCGCCATAACGGAAGAGGAAAGCCAGGTAATCCCCAAATACGCCGCACGCCGGCCCATAACGCCGAACAGACCCAGAGCCGCCAGAGCCGCCAGCATCCACAGCGCATCATGCCGCACCGAAAGCGCAACAGACCCCGCGCCCCCACGCGAAACATCGTCAACAAGACGCCCCGCAACAACAGGCGTGACAATATCCGCAACCGTCGAAAACCCGACACCCCCCAGACACAGCCACAGAGAACCCGGATGCTCCCGCCACCGGCGCAGGGCAAAGGACAGAGCCGAAAGAAACGGATTCCCGCGATCAGCAGAAACAGGAGAGAAAGTTGTCATAATCCATGGATACAACCTCCCCGCACACTCCGCCACACATCACACCACCCCCGAAGCCATAATCGCCGGAACAAACCCGCCCGAACCGCACAACCCGGGCGAAACTGCCAGAAAACAGAAAGAAAACAGGCCTCCGGACGTGACAGAAACAGACCCGCACCCTAAACACGCCCCCGGAATACGCAGCCCGAAGCAGGCGGAAGGAAACATGACACATGCCCGATGATACAAACCTGTTCCACTGGGCAACATCAGAACTGTCACAGGACGCATTCATCTGCTGGCTGCTCAGCCATGCCGACAATACCTGTGCCGCAAAAAATCCCGCCATGCACAACGCCGGACTGATGTTCCTCAATGCGTTCATGCACTCAGCCGGAGAGGCGCCCCTCTCCTCCGCAACCGTCAAGGTCATAAAACAACTCATGCACTGCGATATCGTCGCAGAAATAAACTCAGACCTCATCCTCATCATAGAAGATAAAACCAGCACCTCAGAACATGGCCAACAGCTCAGGAGATACAGGGAAAGCATCGGAGAAAAATATAAAGACCGGAAAATACTCTGCTTTTACTGCAAGACCGGAAACCAGTCAGACTTCACACACGCAGAAAAACAGGGATATAAGCCATTCCTCCGGAAAAACCTCCTGGATGTTCTCAGAAATATAAAGGCCGCAGGAACAGAGCACGACGTAATCAATGATTTTCTCGAATATCTTGAAGATATCGAGAAAAAAACGCAGGCCTTCCTCGTCCTTCCTCCCGATCAGTGGGACGGCAGGGCATGGCAGGGATTTTTCATGGCCCTGCAATCCGTATTCACCGATCTGCGCTGGAACTACGTACCCAATCAGTCCGGAGGCTTCACGGGAGCCTGGTGGCATTTCATGCCCGTGCCGAATGTCGAGGGATGGAGAATATACCTGCAGGCAGAAGAAAAACGCCTCGTGGCAAAAATAATCTGTTCCGATAAAAACCCCGACTCAAAAATATGCCGCAACATACGGGAACGGTGTTTCAAGGCCCTCGACCTCACCAGCCGGAACGACGGGATAAAAATCACCCGCCCGGGCCGCAGCGGCAACGGACGCTCCATGACCGCCGCCATCATCACCGACGGAGATCAGGACTGGCTGAAACTGCATGAGGACGGAATCATCGACATGAATGCCACCATCGGATTCCTCCGCAAAGCCCTGGTATTTCTGGACAGAACCCGCACCGCCCTTCTCAGCCACCCCCCCGCCCCCGCCGAACTGCCTCCGGCCTGAACCACCCGGTCGACGAACCCCGCCCCGTATGCCATCCATACAGGATGGCAAAAAAAGCTGCAGACACACGGGACACAAAAGCCAGCGCCCCGCGCGACATGACACACAAGGAACTCCTCGGATTCCTCAACGACCTCGCACGCACATGGCCGGACGCGGAAACAGAACTCGTCTTCGCAAGCCCCTTCCAGCTCCTCGTCTCAACCGCACTCGCCGCCCAGGCCACAGACGCCTCCGTCAACAAGGCAACCCCCGCCCTGTTCGCAAAAGCCCCAGGCCCTGCAGAAATGGCACAACTCACACCCGAAGAAGTCGGAGACTACATCCGCACCATCGGCCTGTGGCGCAATAAAGCGAAAAACGTCGTCGCACTCTCAGCAAAAATCATGAGCGACTATAACGGAGAAGTCCCCCGCGACCGCGCCGCACTCGAAACACTCCCCGGCGTCGGACGCAAAACCGCAGCCGTCATCCTCAACGTCGCATACGGCGAACCCGTCATGCCCGTAGACACACACTGCTTCCGCCTCGCCAACAGAACCGGCCTCGCAAGAGGAAAAGACGTCGTCGAAGTCGAAAAACGCCTCGAAACCCGCATCCCCCGAAACCTGATCCGCGAAGCCCACCACTGGCTCATCCTCCAGGGCCGCTACGTCTGCAAAGCCAGAAAACCCGAATGCTGGCGCTGCGCCGCCATCCGCAACTGTCTCTTCCCGAACAAAACCCCCGCTCCCGCCTGACATCAGGAGCAGTCAGACATCATCACGTTTACTGGCCTCAGATAATTTACGGGCTTCTTTTTTATTAATCTCAACAGTAGTGCCGTCCGTCCCGAATTTTGCCGATACAGTAAATCCGAGAAGTGCTTTAAGCGCCAGCGCTGCATCATCGCGATTTGCAGGCTTACCAGGCTCTTCGAACAGGTTTTTCGTAATACTGGATATCAGTTCAGAAGATACATCTTTTTTATACTCTTCCTGAACCTCAAGAATTGTTTCTATCGCCCAGTTTGCACGTATCATATCGGCGTTAAGTCTTTCCGCTTCTCTCGTATGCTCAACATCTCTTTCATAAAATGATTTTATCCAGGAGACAGAAAATGCAAAAGAAGCTGTTGCCAGCACTCCGGACAAAATACTTTTGGCCATGAGGTATTCCTGGAACACTGAAATCGGACCGTTTCCCGCATTCGAGCTTTGCACTGACTCAGCTATTTTGAAAGAAATAATAGCAGAAATCGTGCCGAACAAAACCAGAATGGCAGCGATAGCCCATCGGGCGATAACATTGCGTCCTGATACTAACTCCTTGCGCCGGCCTGAATTATCCGGACTTGTCAGTAAGGCGAAAAGCTTTCTTCGTTCTGATTTGTGGGACGACCGGGCAAGCTCTTCCTCCCGCCTGTCCAGATCCTTCCGTAAGGCGTCATAATGCTCCAGACGTTTTTGCTCTCTGGACTCAGCATCCTCTCGAATTTTAATATTGAAACTGTCGAGTCTCTCAAATGCCTTCTGGAATGCGTCCAGACCTCTGGTTTGTGCGTCCTGAAGACCTTGGAGAAATGCTGCGTAGTTGATGTCTGCTTCGGTTGTCGTGCTTTGCTGCGGAACACTAAATCGTTGAATTTTAGATACGATATCAGCGATCTTATACCAACCATTGATTGCTATAACCTATGCGCCCAATTGCGCAGTCCGATTGACATGATGCGCCAAGGTTGTTCGACGATCTGGTTC
>NZ_JAJJND010000052.1 GCF_029759835.1 Acetobacter sp. AN02 | reverse complement strand
TGCTCCAGTGCATGAGCGGTCTTTTTTTGAATGTCCATCCGTGTTGCCGCAGCCAGCGACTGAGCATGCTGCGACCAGTCCCGACGGCCCGTTCACTTTCCAGACGCGCCATCATTTCGTGGAGCGTGATGTCTTTCTGCACTTCGATCATGCCGGCAATGAACGCTTCATGCGCGTCCAGCCGTGATCCGCGCGGTTTGCCCTGGCGACGTGGCGTCCGCTCGCCGCTCTCACGTTCCCGACGCAACCAGCGGATCGCCGTCGAAATCCCAACACCGAACCGCGCCGCAATCGAGCGGGCCGATGCTCCCGAAAATCCAGCCTCCAGAACTCGCTCCCGAAGATCATCACTCAATGCTCGCGCCATCACCGTCTCCATCAAGGAAAACGGTGAATCACATTCCCCCTTCAGTGTCACCTCTCGATTCAGAATTCAGTGGAACCGCTCTAGCTGTTCGTAATACTGCTCTCCCTGCATGTAGTACTGTTGCCCTTGTTGCAGATAGGACTTGGCAGCTTCAAGATATCCTAGGTCGGTACTAACTTCGGTCTTTGGATCGGTCACTATGACCTGCGCTTTTGCATCAACGGATATGCTGCACAGCGCAAAAATCGTGACTGCCAAAGCACCTTTGAACATATTTACGGTCATATTTTTTGCACTCCCGCGCATATCCTCAGTCATATTCATGGCGCGTTTTCTGTGTTCAACCGGCATATTTAAGCGGCAATAAAATACTCACTTAAATACACTTCAAGTTTGAGAAATACGCCCATTAACCGTAACACAGAAATTAAAAAATAAGGTAGTGTCAAAATACAGATGAAGGGTTTTGACCCCACCCCTTAATGTATCTCGATACATTAACAATCCTATACTTGATTCGCGCAACACCCCGACGTGAGTGCGCGATCAGGACGCGACAGGCGTTCAGAAACGTTCATTTTCGTTCAAATACGTTCGCAAAAGATCGAAAACGTTCGAAAATGGTCGTTTTGGGTCAAAAATGGTCGATTTTTATATAACTTGTTGATTTACAATTATATTTAACAAGAAAACCCACCTCTCGCGAGGTGGGGTGTATACTTCATATAAAATAAGCGGAATCCGAACGGCAGGCCGTTCGGATACTTCATAACTTGAACATCCTATAAAAAATTACTTGATGGGTGGAATCTGGGTGAGGCATCCTGCCCTGGCAGGGCCTCCACGTCCTGCATGCGCGTTGATTGACATACGCGGGGCGGCTGGATGCCGACACCCGATCCTCACATGGAAAGCCGTAATGCGTGCCGGTCGCTGGCACACCGAAAGAACCGGCGTTCCGGTTCCTGTTTCTGGTCGTCGAAATCGTATCCCTCGTGGTCGATCTTCGATGCCCGCCAAGCATCAGGACCGACCCTCGCCATCCTTCCGGTGCTGCGCCAACAGCACCCCACCAATCCGGCCCCATGAAAGGAGAGGGCCAAGCTGCAAACCACCACCTCAGCACGTCACTTCGTATTGCCGCCCCAGTCGGGGCACGCCTGCCGTCTAACCATCGGCAAGCAGGGTGCGGCCTAACCAGCCCCGCCCGATCTGTTGCTGTAGCCGGATGCCTTTAATCGGGCTCGTCCGGTTGCAACGGGCGCTTGGGGGTGAAACTCCCCCGTTCGATCCAATCCGATCTTTGACATTTCAAGATGAAGATGGGCGACGCGGACACGGCCACCCCTACCGGTTTCGGCAAGGGGTGAGCCTGTCAGATGGGAGAAACGGTATCCAGTCCGTTCCACGGGCGGCAAGGGATTGTCGAACGTGTGCCGCGCAGGTGGGCGACGGCATGGCGGGAAACCGTCATGGGCCTCAGAGGGGAAACCTAGACGAGGCGGTACCAGGCGGCGCAAGCCGCCTGGATCGTCGGATAGCTCAAGCCTGTAACGGCGTTCAGTAGGACGCTGCGCGGAGAGAAAGTGCGAGTGCCGGGGCCTACAGTGTTCCGGTGGGTAAAATTGGAAATCATGGTGCGAGTAAGGGAGACGCTTTGGATGTTCGGTCCCCCCAAATTGGCTGTGCCCTGGCACGGTCGAAAGGCTCCAAGAGCCTAGCAATCATGGTGAGATGCTCGCGTACTGCTCGTTAAAATCCGTCTGAATAACGCGGGAAGGTCTAAGGGCTGCTCGGGGTGGTTCCTGAGCGACAGCCTATGACCGGGAGCGGGCTTAGTAGAGTGAAAATCCCCTTCGCGGTTTATCCGAAGCGTTGGGGAGAGGCAGGGATTTCGAGAGTGGTTCCTCGTCCTGTCAAAGTCTCGAAAGGTCCATGCGACAGAGAAGCAATACAGAGGGTGCCTGGCAGCACCCGGTGACGATGTTCCTGGTCCTTGTGGGTGGTACCACGATCGACCGGGGGAAAAGGGAATGTTGGTCGCATTCCCCTCAAAACTGTCAGTTTTCCAACAATCAGCAATCAATGCACATGCAGCAATAAGGAGATGATCTTATGAGGATGTCGAGTTCTGTACGCCGGGTAACCGGCAAAACCTGCGGTAAAAGAGGACGCCCCTTTCCTGGGGCCTGCGCGTTGCACGGGTAGTCCTTCGGTTGTCCCGTTGGGAACGGCTGACCGGTCAACAGGTCCGAGGGAGAAGCATTAACTTGCTTCTCCCTCTCCAGTTAGGATGTAAAAGATGGACCATGCTTACCACCTTGCCTTGGAGTGGGGGATCGAGTTTCAGGAGTTGTTTGATCCGCTGGCAACCTTAATCGCCGTGGACGCCTCAGCAGATCATGACCGCGCCTCTTATGCGGGAATTATCGCCCATTTCCGTGATGGGGAGTCGAAAATATCGACCATCGGCCAAGTCACACGGATTTTGACTGGCCCGGCTCATCCAGAACTCTGGGCTGTAAACTGTGCCATACGGCACGTCAGGCGCGACAGGCGCTTGCCGGCACGGAAGATCGTCTTCACCGACTGCATGCAAGCCTTGACCCATGAAGTGCGACCAGACGAAGAAATTCGATGGGTATCTAGAAAGACGCCTATCATAAAACGATTACATCAGGAAGCGAACAGGATGAGGAAGGCGTTACCACCTGCGGTTACATCACTTTCCAGCCAGTAAGTAAGGGCACGAGAAGAGAAGAAAGTTGACACCGGATTCCATAACCGTAGGCTTGTTTGAGTCCGTCTGTAGAGGGTAGCTTTTATGGAATGGGGTTTTCATTAAAGAGCCATATAATCTCACGTGGCGCAATTGAGTATACCCTAATGAACCAGGCAAATATCCACGAACAGAGAGGCGAAGTCATTCATCCCAAAATTGCCCGTATCTATCTCCGCGTCAGCACTGATGAACAGGATTTACGAAGACAGGAGCGAATAATTGAAGACGCCCGTGCGGCGGGATGTTATGTGGCAGCAGTGTACAGAGAAAAGGCATCGGGCGCACGCTCCGACCGCCCAGAACTGACGCGGATGATCGCAGATCTCCAGCCGGGAGAGTTGGTGATTGCCGAAAAAATGGACCGGATCAGTCGCTTGCCACTGGGTGAAGCAGATAGATTGGTTCAGACAATCCGGCAGCGTGGAGCGAAGCTTGCTGTTCCTGGTTTGGTAGATTTGTCCGAGATTCTTGCAGACGCTACAGGTGTAACGCGTGTGGTCTTGGAATCCATGCAGGAAATGCTTTTGCGTCTTTCCCTGCAAATGGCACGGGAAGACTATGAAGACCGGCGCGAGCGTCAAAAACAAGGTATCGAACAGGCAAAGGCATCCGGAAGATACAGAGGACGAAAGCCCAACCTTAAAGTTCATGAACGGATCGTGGCACTCCGAATAGGCGGCACCAGTATTTTAGAAACGGCCCGCCTAGTGGGATGTAGTGCAAGTCATGTCAAAAAGGTTTGGTTAAATCACGCGAGCCGCGCAGAAAATAAAAATATCTAAAATTAATTTTTAAATTGGTAAACATTTCGAAAATTCCATATTATTTTCTCTCCCAAATATCTCTTTTTCCCAACCAAAAAGAAACCCAAAATATTGGTGTAGGCATATATTTCAGGAAGTGGAAAGCCGTAATTCCAAGATAAAGCTTAACAATTCTAATATTGTTGTTTGCCATTCTTGAATTTTCGTGCCATTTTTCATATTTACTTATGAGGTTGTATTTGAGTATAATTTTTATTTCATGTTTGCACTCATCAATCGCGCGTAGATTACACCATTTTCCCCATTTTTCTACCCACTTGTCATTAAGTAGATCAAAGCCTGTTGGATGATGAGTTGGACCTTCTATATTTTTTGCAACTACCTGGTTATTATATTTTGCTTCTACAACTATTACTCTAAGATCATTCAATGTTTGTGTAATGTAACCATCCTCGTGAAAATTTATCCACATCAAAGGAACATTAGGAAGGGAAAAATAATATATTGAATCATCAGCATTTTTTATTTCAAGGTGTTCTTGAAACTTAATTTTTCCATACTGAGCTTCTATCAAAAAACAAAAATAATCTGCTGCAAAGGATTTGTTTTTTTGAATATAATTTTATTAGATGGCGAAGTGTCTTGTGAATAGTGCTGATTCTCAATACTGAAGTCATAATCAACTATATTCTCTATTTTCATCCATGATCTTCCCATGGATTTCCAATAATTATAACGCGACTGAGACCATAAAAGAGTTTTTAGGAAAAGTTTTTTTGTATTTTATCTATTAAAGGTTTGAATACAGTTCCAATCAGCGGAATATGTATAATTAGTGTATATTTCCATTTTAATATATTTTTGGGTTCTGGTCTATATTGAATGAATTACTTTTGCTGGTTGACCCAAATAGTATCGGGATATTATTCAGCTCAATCAAGAAAGCGCTGCCTGAGTAATATCATTCATTCAAGAAGTGCTGCCGAAGCCACGCCGCGAACGCGTCTTCGTCTATTGCGCCAGCCGCAAGAGCCACCATGGCCTCGACGGCGTCCGGGGCACTGACCTGCACACGAGTTCCATTCAGCCGAAGGAAAAGGACGCAGCAACTCCAGGCTGTCCGCTTGTTGGCATCATTAAAGGGATGATTACGCGCAATGCCATAAGCGTAGGCAGTCGCCAGAGTCGCGGCATCCGGTCGGGGCGCTTCGGCATAGTGCCAGCGGTTTTCTGCGCGGCCCAACGCGCTATGCAGCAGATCTTCGCTTTTGAGGCCGTGGGTTCCGCCGTATTCCCTCAGAGCCTGATCATGCATGAATAGCACTACATCAGGCTCCAGAAACTCAGGCATATCGTCCATCAGCGCTTAGCCAGTTCCTGCAGAACGTCAGCCTGCTCGCGCAGTGTCTCACGCGCCATCTGCATCTGACGCTCAAGTTTGAGATTGCGCTTCACGAGCTTGATGCCATCGGCCATTTCGACCAGCGTGAGTTCCTGCCCGACTTCCAGACCAAGACGGATACGTGTTTCCGCCGGAAGGATAACACCAACAGAGTTACCCTGTTTGCGAACGACGACGGTTTCCATGGGTTTAACTCCGTATTACGTTCCGTAATACGTAACAGGGCCACATCAAAGGTGACAAGCCCCAAAAGCCCTTTAGCAGTGCTGCTCAGACATAATTGCGGGTCAGGTGGTTTCCCAACTTTTGATGATTTCCACCCACTCGCTGGGTGAAAACTGGCTTGGACCGTGCGGTTCCGGATATCGACGCCCTGAAAGCAGTCGTTTCTCTTGAATATGTATATCTATAGACGCCTTCTGCGCCATCATGTCACTTAGAACCCTCACACCACGGAAAATGGCGCGGGCCATATGTTTTCCAGCCGCGCGAACCTGATCAGCGGCCTTGATAAGCAGCCTGTAAGTATTGCTGGTTCTTACCCATCGCCCATCAACCCGCTTACGCCGGTGAGTTCGCTCGATCAGTCCCAGTTCATAGCCCCTTTCAAGCGCCCGGATGACCGTTCGCACGGAATACCGGCAAGCCCGAGCGATTGCATCGTGACTCGGATAGAGCCCATCCGCCCCCAGGAAGGTGGCGAGCGTCATGAGCACTGACTTTTCGGATGGCTTCAGCTTGTGCTCAAAATAGAGACTCAGAACCTGCTTACGGAAAGCCGTCTTGACGGAAGCATGGCGACTCATCGCTCCGCACTCCCGGTCGAAACCAGAACACTGTGAAAAAAACTTGCCTGAAAGGTCCGGAGATCCGTGACAACAGAGTCAGTTTCTAGTACGCTGCTCGCACGCATTGCACGATTTTTCCTTGATCGTGCGTGCCGTTTTTGAACGTGTTTGACTCTGTAAGTCTCTGATTTCGTTGGGGTCAGCCGGTTTTGACATGGTAGGGGTCACAGGTTCAATCCCTGTTGCGCCCACCATCTGCTCCGGGTGAAAACCCTTGGTTTTCGTTTTATTCTCCGGATATTCATAATATCGGTATTCTTCCAAGAGAAGAAATCCATGTGTATGCCCTACCCGGGTACAAATTTTTTAGGAAAATTTTCCTCTTGATCGTGCGAACAGCCAGCCTGTTTCTGATTTCTTTAATTTATGCGTGTAAATAATAATTAAAATTTATATTGTTTATTTCTATTTTTTGTATTTTTCCATTTCCCCTCGTATCTGCCTTTACGTGCTGTTGCAGATATATTTCTTATCATCGCCCTCCCTTCACATATCGGTCTATATCATCTAGTCTGTTACTAATGATCGTGTGTGTGTGTGTTTTTTAATCAGAAAATCATCTCTGAGCGGCGGCCCTGTTAATGAAAAAAAATTCTGCGAGCGTGGGAAATTTGTACGGAAAGCTGAAAGGGAAAAGCTTTTCTCTGGCCGATGATGTGAAAGATGCATCCTCTAAGCTTCTTACGTTTGGCGTTGCCGGAAAAATAGATAAGGCATGCGTTGCCGAAGAGAGTTTTTGGAATATTCTGGATAATAAAATTGTAATAATGAATGAAGATGGCGTCATCATGTGGGAATCAGAAGATACTACATATTCTGATTTAAATAGGATAGTATTTTTTAATAAAAATAAAGGTTACATAAAAATGGCTTCTCTGCTTGATCCCGACTCAAAGAGAGAGAAAATTCTTCTTCTTAAGACTGCGTATACCATCCGGGAAAATCTTCATAAGCTTCTTGAGAATTATGACGTTGTAGAGGTCAATAGTATTGATGAGGCTCTGGAGCATAAGGATTCCCGTATTTTCCTCAGTGCTTTAACGTTGACGCATCTGGAGAATACACAGGAAGCGGCTGAAATTCTTAAAAAACTTTGTTCTGTGTTTTCTATTGTTATGCTGGTGGAGCCGAGTGTATATTCGCGGGATTATATAAAAACTCTCGGGTATAAAAGTTTTCATGAGAATTATGCTGAAAATCGTCTGATGTCTGATCTGACCATGCGGTTTTTTACTGAGGTCTGTGTGGATTTCGGGACGTATCGTGTTGATCATTATGCGATGGGTCAGACCTATGACATCAGGGCATCGTGGATTGTGCCCGAAAACTGGTCCCATAATATCGATATGGGTGAGCTTATTGCACGGCCCAATCATGCGCTTGATGTGCCTGTTTTCGAGATGTCGGCCTTTGTGCTCAGGGGCTTTAATGCCCCGGTATTTTCTCCCGATGCTGATCTTGAGCTGATTGAATCAAAGACGTTGCAGCCTCATGCGAAAGCGGGGAAATATCTGTTTTCCGGTTTTCTCACGTCCGCAGATATCGGAACTGAACTTTACAGAACTCCTGAAGACCGGTCTGAGGTTCTGGGCAGCAGAGAAATCCGCCCCGCTGAAACTATTGATGAGCCGGGTGTCTACGATGACCCTCAGCGGCAGAATATTCTGCAGAACTGGCACAGGCTGTGTGCGCCAGAGTGGCTGAATGTTACGGTCAGTGAAATGCCTGACTGTCTGATCGGTGGTTCAGGCTTTATCTTTTCCGGCAAGACACCGGTGGCCGGTTCTGAATATCTGATCCCATACCTTTATACATCTCTGCACCAGCCTGTGTGGGAGGGTATGCGGAAGCCTCATCCAGCCAGACATATTTCCGGCGTGTCGATTGTCGGCTTTAATCACCTTTATGACAATTATTATCACTTTCTTGCTGAAGCAATGAATGCTGCCTGTCTTTGTCTTGATGTGTTCCGCCGGAGCAGTGACGAGAAGGTCTCGATTATCACCGGAAAAATGAATAAATTTATGAGAGAGTATATTTATACTCTGTTTCATGAAGTCCCTGATGTCGAGATTATTGAATTAGATCGCAATGAATACGTTACATGTGACAAACTGCTTTACTGCAGTCAGATCGTAGGGCGGTCGACTGCTCAGCCTTCTCTGGTGGCGGAACGTGTACCTTTCCAGAGAACTCTGCTTGAGAAATTTGATCTGACAGATGTGGAGCTCCCTCACCGGCTGATATATATATCGCGTCAGGACACGAAAGCCCGGCCTATTCTTAATGAAGAGGCTTTGATTGAGCAGATGAAAAATCTTGGATTTGAGATTTTCGTCGCCACGGGTAAGCCTTTAATGGAGCAGGTAGAGATTTTCCGTGAAGCCCGGCTGGTCGTGGCTGGTCATGGTGCCGGTGTCTCGAATATGCTCTTCGCTCAGGAAGGTGCTGTTCTGCTGGAGCTGATTCAGGGCAGCTATCTTAATGTCGGGCCCATGCGTCTGGCTCAGCTTGCAGGTGTGGACTATAAATCGATGCTGTTCTTTGAGGATGGAGATAATAACAGCTGGTATGTTGATGTTGATCGTGTGGTCCGTGCCGTTTCGGCCATGATCTGAGATTTATTCCCTTCAGATACTTTTTCTGTATTCAGGTATAAAAAGCCGGCTCCTTCAAAGGAGCCGGCTTTTCTGATTGTATGTGGAAATCTTCAGTTATTGTCGTCGTCATCCGGTGAATCTGATGGGGCAGCGGAGGCACCATCCAGCGAAACACCGACGAAGAGCGCCTGTCCGTCACGCAGGATTCTCAGTAGAACGGCCTGACGTGCTTTCAGGGATGCCTGTACGGCTGTGATTGTTGCCTGCGGTGTATCGACCGCCTGATTTCCGACGGCTTGGATGATGTCTCCTGCATGAAGACCAGCCTGCTCTGCCGGAGAGCCAGGAGCGATATCGTGGATCACGACACCATGCACATCGCGACCGATCCCGAGTTCCTGTCTGATCTGGGCGGACAGAGGTGCCAGGGCGACGCCCAGTTTTTCACCATGCTGTCCGACTGATGCGCTTCCGGTTGTTCCGGCGGAAGACTGGCTGACGATATGGACCGTGATGGTCTGGGATGCCCCGTTACGCATGATGGCCAGCGTAGCCTGGCTTCCCGGTGCGATGGCTGCCACCCGGATTGCGAGAGAGTGCGGGTTATCGACAGAGTGTCCGTTGAGTGAAAGGATCACGTCTCCGGATTTCAGTCCGCCTTTCTCAGCCGGGCTGCCGGAACTGACGTTTGCGACAAGCGCGCCTTTGGGCGGTGCACCGGGGGAAGACGGCTTGATACCAAGGGCGCTGGCCATGGTCGGGGAGATCTGCTGCGCCTCTACACCGAGATAGCCACGGACCACGTGACCGGTCTTGCGAAGCTGATCCACGACGTCCTTGACCGTGTCGGACGGGATTGCAAAGCCGATTCCGATTGATCCGCCGGAGGGAGAGTAGATCGCGGTATTGACGCCGATGACCTTGCCATCCTGTGTGAACAGCGGGCCGCCGGAGTTGCCGCGATTGATCGGGGCATCAACCTGGAAAAAGCTGTTGTAGGGGCCGTCTCCGATATCGCGACCGAGTGCTGAGATGATACCGGCCGTGACCGTTCCTCCCAGTCCGTACGGATTACCGACCGCGACGACCCATTCGCCGGGCTGTACGTTATCTGACTCGCCCAGATCGATGTAGGGGAACGGGCGCGGAGAGGTCAGCTTCAGAAGGGCCAGATCGGTTTTCGGGTCGCGGCCGATCACCTTTGCCGGGAAAGTGGAGCCGTCATCCAGGGTGGCCGTGACTTTGGTGGCCCCTTTGACCACGTGGTTATTGGTCACGAGATAGCCGTCAGCTGAGATGATGAAGCCCGATCCGCGCGCCTCAACCGTCTGTTTCTGATGCTGCGGCATCATCTGGAAAGGGAAAGGAAACGGGAACGGGGACATCGGCATGCCGCCGCCCTGCTCTCCCTCTTCATTTTCCGCCGTGTCGGCCCGGATGATGGAGGTGATGGAGACGACGGCTGGCTTCACCTGCTTCACCAGATTGACGAAATCCGGGATCGTCTGCGTCGGTGCGTGCGGCTGAATTGCTGCCGGTGTGTCTGCATATGCAGATGTGGCGGGCAGAAGTGCCGTTCCCAGTATCGTCCCTGCTCCGAGCACCGCCCACAGACGCCGGGACAGGAAACGCGAAGGAAAGCCACCCCGGACGCGGGGGCTGCGGTTTACAGGTCTATGATCTGACATCATCACTTCCGGCTGGTTCCATTCAGACAGTGTGGCTCCCTTGCGGGAGCGGCGGGCTGCAAGGCTACCCTCCATCACATAATATGGCCACTCTCCCCTGACGTGCATCCTGCAAGGGCATGAAACCTTTGTTATTTTTCAGCCTTCTGTGATTTTGTCTTCAGAAACCTGCTCCGAATGTTGCCATGCAGGTGAATCCGGGCGCGGCAAGGAGCTGAGCGCTGCCGTCTCCGGCGGTCATGCCCGGGGAATAGACCCCGGCGAGATAATGGCGGTCTGTCAGATTGACGATATTCATCCGCACGGACGGGGCTTTGAGAAATCCGATATCCCGTGCACGCAGGCCGAGCATCATATCCACGCGCTTATACCCGGGTATGCGTTCGTCATTCATGTATGTCGTATATTGTTTATCCACGTATTTCATGGAGATGCTGCCGAATACGGTGCCGTCATCATACTGAAGGCCGAGCGCGGCCTGCCATCGCGGCGCGGATGGCGCGTTCTTTCCTCTGGTCTGATAATAGACGCCGCCGCCGGCCGGGATGTTGTTATCGGTCGTGACATAGAGATATTCGGCGGAAGTGTAGGGCGAGATGTGATGCCAGGGCTTCAGGCCTGCCTCCGCATCGACACCGCGTGAGGTCATGCCGCCCACATTCATCATCACTGGCATCGGATTGGCGCCGTTATAGGCGTTGATCTGGTGATTGGTGAAATTGTAGTTGAAGAGCGTGACGGACATCATGCCCCATGACGGGTGCCAGCGTGCCCCGACTTCCTCTGAAATACTGTATTCGTTCTTCAGTTTCGTATTTCCTGCGGAATTCTGATCTCCGGACCACGGATTGTTATAGTAGTTATACATGGCCGATCCGACAGGGATACGGAAATTCGTATTCACATTACCGAAGAACATGAAATGACCGGTTGAGTAATCTATCGAGAAGCGTGGAAGCGGTTCGGATGTGTTGAAATTCACATTGTAATATCCGGGTACCGGCTGATCGAACGTGCCGTTTCTCGATATCATTGCCTCCTTGAATCCTGCGGATACATGGAGATGATTATTCAGGAAGGATGCAGTGTCGCTGATATACAGCATATTTGTCTGCGTGATGGTGTGGTAGGACTGCTCGCTCAGCAGCGTTCCATCCGTCAGTTTCAGGTTATAGCGCCCTTGAAAGCTGGCCGCCTGTCCGTCTGCCGTCAGGGCGGAGAACGGCTGGATGGCATTGGTATCGGTATATCCGAACCACCATCCGAAGGTGATCTGGTGATTGCTGATTTTGTATTTCAGGGAGGAATTTATTCCTGACGTGCCGACAACGCCGACCCAGTCATACATTGCATTGATCGCAGGGCCTTCCGGCGTCTGATAAACCGCGCCGTTCCCGATATTGACCGGTGCGCCGGAGCTGAACTGTCCGTTCCAGTTCGAGTTCGCGATATTGATCAGCCCGCCATAGCCTCCGGACCCGTTCTGCAGACTGCCTGCACCGAAGGGATAGGCTCCGCTGTCGTGATAGACATAGGGCGTGACGTCGAGGGACAGATGACGCATCAGGGCAAAATGCATCGGCGCGCTGATGCGCATGTTGACTGAAGTATTGGTGTAGAATTTATAATAACTGTTCATCCCGCCATAGGATGCGTCGTTCACGTCGTATGTCGCCATGAGGTTGTTACTAAATTTCAGTGCGTTCCACTGCGCCACGCTGTCGTAGGACGGGTAATAGGCTGTATTGGCGTTGTGATAGGTTCCGGCGACGGAGATGAAGCTGTCTCCCCAGGCCTCAATGGCCTTGAAATCCATATGCCGCCGGTTGTTCCGCCCCGGACCGCGCCAGGTTTTTCCGGACAGATTCGAATAGGAGGCGAACATCCTGAAGCCTGAATGTCCGATTTCCCCGGTATCGTACCGGATGAACTGCCGGTTCGTCTGGTAGCTGCCGTAGCTGACGTTCAGCTCCCCTCCCCGCTTCATTTTCGGATCGCGCATCCGCAGTTCCACCAGACCACCGGCAGCATTCGTGACCGGTGAGTTGATATCCGTGCTTCCCTGAGTCAGGCTCAGATTCTCGATATTCTCCGAATCAATCCACATGGAAGAGTTCGGGGAATAGTCATCCGGATCATTAATCGGCATGCCTTCGACGACATACCCTATTTCCTGCTGATTCATGCCCCGGACGTTGATCATGGATCTGTCCGCAACGCCGAAAGCGTCTCCGGCGGTGATATTGGCACCGGGCATCAGCTGAAGCAGCATCAGCGGATTTGAGGCCGGGGCCTGTTTCGCGATGAAATCATGCGTGACGACGCTGACGGATTTCGGGGCCTTTTCCGCCCGGATCAGGCCTCCGGCGGATGTACGTTCACCCACGGCCTCGATCCGCTCATGTGTTTCAGACTGCACGGATGAGGGAGCGACTGCTCCCGTCTCCTTTTTATCGGAGGCGGGTTTATGGGTGACAGGCTGCGCTCTGGCTTCTGCCCCTGCAAAGGTCAGGAGCAGAAGCCACACGGTGTCCCGGATGATATGGCGACCGTTGAACCGGCCTGTTCTGATGCGCATCATGACGGAGCCATGAATAGCGGGTTTCCCTGCCATGCAGAAGCAAGGAAACCGGAGTATCGTCTATCCTGAACGGCCTGCCGGAGCCGTGTCCCTGAAGCCTTCGGGCATGGCGAAGATCGCGTCCGGCTGTGGTGCCCTTGTGACCTGCACGGCCCTGACGACAGTGGTCCCGTTCTGGTCCACCCGGAGCAGGATGCCGTCGCTGGTGTAGCAGACGTCGCTCTGGTGTCCGTCACGATCGCTGGTGCGCCAGGTGTCGCAGCTTTCCCCGGCGACGGTCTGCGTTCCGAGTTTTATAAAATTTCCCTTTGCCGGCTGTCCGGGGAGGACGATCTCCCCTCCCGGAACGGGCATGGTGCTGCGTCTGTGGTGCAGCGTATCAACCACGGTCAGGGTCCGGGCTTTCCATGAGGTGATCATGTAGACTGCGGAGCCTTCCGGATCGTCCCGCTTCAGCAGACCGGCCACCTGCCAGCGTGTCCGCAGACGCACCGGGGCACCGCCCTGGGGAGACGGACTTTCGTACAGCACTTCTGAATCAACGGAAGGCGTGACGAACGGAGCTGTCTGCGCATCATCCGCAAGGGCGGCGGGTGCTGCAAACAGACCGGGGAGAACCGGCAGAAGGAATCGCAGTGATTTCATCATTGTCCGCTTCCTGTTGTGGCTGGCGGTCCGGCTGTCTGACCGGTTGTGCTCTGAGACGGTGCGGGGGTGGCCGGAGCGGTTATGGCCGGGTCTGCTGGCATGACCGGGGCTGTGGTTCCTCCGGCCGGCGGCGCACGATGCGGCCTGACCTCCTGATAGCCGGCGGGAGGCTGAAAATCTGAATCCGGCAGCGTGCCATAGGTGACGTTTTCGGCCTTCAGTTCACCTTTAGCGCCATCTCCGTCGACTCCCTTCTGACGCAGGATCAGGCCATCTGACGTGATACAGGCTTCGGCATCTCCTCTGGGGGAGTGGATGGCCCATTCCGTGCAGGGGATTCCGGCTTCGGAACTGGTCTTTCCACGCGTGAAGGACATGGAAGGATCGAGCATGAAGGGATTGCGGACGCCCTGTCTTCCGCTCAGCCTCAGCCATACGCGCTGCTGATTCATGACCAGCGTGACATCGCCCGTGGCGCGATCAAGGATTGTCGATCCCTTGCCATCGCCGCTGTCGATCCTCAGCTTCGCCCCCTGGGCGGTGAACCAGAGTTTTGCGGTCTGCGGACCGGGAGTGCCTTCAGACTGTACCTGATAGGTGATGACGGCATCTTTTTCCGGCATCAGCGGCGGATGATCTCCTTCTGCCGATGCGGATGGGATGACGGACATGCCGCCTGCCAGGGTGAGGCAGACCGCTGAAACCCGCAGCAGATGATGGCGTCCGTTGATGATCACATTTTTCTCCGCTTCAGAAAGGGATGGAAGGAACCGACACGGGTCAGGGGCACGAGTCAACCGTCGGCTTCTCTGTCTCCTGCGCGCATGGACCTGATTTCCGTAAGGATCAGATCGGCTTCCTCCTCCATATCACGCCAGCAGCATGGCATATTTACGGCTTTCTCCAGCATTGCCTTATAATGACTTCGCGGAATCTCAACGCCTCCGAAGCGCGAGAGATGCTCCGTGCCAAACTGTGTATCGAGCAGGATAAAGCCGCACAGACGCAGTCGTGCCGTCAGGTGGACGAGCGCCGTGCGTGACGCATCCGTCGTGCGGCTGAACATGCTCTCTCCGAAGAAGGCCCCGCCGAGCGCCACGCCATAGAGACCGCCTGCAAGCTCATCGTCTTTCCAGACCTCGATACTGTGGCCGAAGCCCTTTTCGTGCAGCTCGGTGAACAGGCGGATAATTTCCGTATTGATCCAGGTTGATTCCCGCCCGGGGGCCGGGGCGGCACAGCCAAGCATGACATCGCGAAAAGCGGTATCGGCCGTGACCCGGAAACGTCCGGACAGCACCGTACGACGCAGACGCCTGGGGAGATGGAAATCGTCGAGCGGGATGACCCCGCGCGGATCGGGGTCGTACCAGTCCAGCTCCTCCGGATCTTCATGGGAGGCCATCGGAAACAGCCCTGCCGCATAGGCCGAAAGCATAAGTGCCGGTGTCAGAGGCGGCAGATCTCTGCCGGAACCTGAATCTGTCATTTCGCCGGGATCACAGATTTATGCCTTTTCCGCAACTTCCCTCGCCCCCTCCGGTTCCGCTAGTCTCGGTTTTCCGAACACGACCGCCACCGGGGATGTACCCCGGGCACATAACAACGTGTAAAACACGGGAGACAGCTGCCATGTCCGTATCACGCCCTCGCATCATCCGCACCGTCCGGCTGCCGGAAGAGGCAGAGAAACGGATTACCGCTTCTTTCGATGCCCCGCCTCCGCCCTCGTCTCCGCTTTCCACGGAGGAGGTCTTCCGTCTTGCTGCGGAGACGAAGGCTCAGGCTGTCCTCGTGACCAATTCCTCTCCGGTCAGGGCGGATGATGCTGCCCTGATTCCGGAGAGTGTGGGGCTGATCGCGACAGTCAGCGTCGGTCTTGATCATCTTGATGTAAAGGCCATTACGGATCGCGGCATCCTTATCAGCAACACGCCCGACGTTCTGACGGACTGTAATGCCGATCTGACGATGCTGCTGATCCTTGCCGCCTCCCGCAGGATGACGGAATACACGAAAATCATACGGGATGGCTGGAAGCGTGGTCTCGGGATGGACGAACTGCTCGGCATTCGTGTTTCGGGCAAGACGCTCGGTATTGTCGGCATGGGTCGCATCGGACAGGCTGTGGCCCGCAGAGCGCGCGGGTTCGGGATGACCGTGCTTTATAATAATCGCCGCCGTCTTGATCCGCAGAAGGAGCAGGGTGCCACCTGGTTTGAAAACCTGGAAGACATGCTTCCGCAGTGCGATATCCTGACGCTGCATCTGCCGGGCGGCCCTGAATCTGACAGTCTGATTAACGCTGCAACTCTTTCTCTTCTGCCGCGGGGAGCCGTTTTCGTGAATGCGGCCCGCGGGCGGCTGGTTGATGAGGACGCGCTGATCGAGGCGCTGACGTCAGGCCAGATTGCTGCAGCCGGGCTGGATGTTTTCCGCAATGAGCCTGACCCCGATCCTCGTCTCATTTCCCTGCCCAATGTGTTTGCGACGCCGCATATAGGGAGCGCGACACGTGAGACCCGCACGGATATGGGGATGCTTGCGCTTGATAATGTTGAGGCTTTTGTTCAGGGTAAGCCTCTGCTGACGCCGGTTACGGCATGAGACCGGCCGGAGCGCTCTCTCTTTCTGACGGAGACGGGTTCTGACGGAAACCGCACTCAGGGCCTGCTTTATCAGCATGATCATCGTGATGACCGCGGGCTGGATTTTCCCGGCCTACGGCTTCCCTGCCCGTGTGATCGCAACTGGTCATCTGCTGATTGCTTCCGTGCTGTCACTCCTGATCGTGCGGGACTGTGTGCGTGTTAAAAACAAATGAGTGAGATGAGCGCGACTGTAAGTCCTGTATCTGCGACGCGGATCACACGTAAGAGCCGCGATTATCGCAATGTCTGCATCGCGCTTTTTCTGGCTGGTTTTGCAACATTCTCCCAGCTTTACTGCGTCCAGCCGCTGCTTCCGTCCTTTTCTGCCGCGTTCCACATCAGCCCTGCCAGCAGTTCCCTGTGCCTGTCCGTCTCGACCGTGGCCATGGCCCTGTCCATTCTCTGTGCTGCTGTCGTGTCAGAAAGCTATGGCCGGCGCAGCATCATGTTCAGCGCCCTGACGGGATCGGCTGTTCTCAACATCCTGACGGCGTTCATTCCGGACTGGTCGTCGATGCTTGTTCTGCGGACGATACAGGGATTTATTCTCGGCGGTGCACCGGCCGTGGCGATGACCTATCTGGCGGAGGAAATCGAGCCTTCCGAGCTGGGTTTTGCGATGGGGCTGTATGTTTCCGGAACGGCCCTGGGCGGAATGCTCGGACGGATTGCCTCCGGTATTCTGGGCGAGGAATTCGGCTGGCGGGCCGCGCTGGGCGTTATGGGAGGCATGGCCCTTCTTGCCGCTCTGGGATTTCGCTGGCTGCTGCCCGCCTCCCGGAATTTTCTGCCCCGCCGGGGGCTGGGAGCCGGCTGGCATATATCGGCATGGAACGCGCATCTGGCAAAATCCGGACTGCGTGCGCTGTATATCATCGCATTCATGGTGATGGGGACTTTCGTTACCATCTTCAATTATACCGGATACCGCCTGACCGGACCGCCGTGGAATCTGAACCAGACCCATATCGGTCTGCTCTTCCTGTCTTACGTGTTCGGGATTTTCTCGTCCTCGCTTGCCGGTAATCTGTCTGACAGATTTGGCCGGCTGCGTATTCTTTCAGCCGGTATCGTGTTCATGATGACAGGCATTGTGTTCGGAATGGAGCCGTCTCTTGTCCTGATCACGATCGGTATCATCCTGATTACGATCGGCTTTTTTGCGGCTCATTCCGTTGCCAGCAGCTGGGTCGGGCAGCTGGCCGGAGAAAACCGGGGACATGCGGCTTCGCTGTATCTCCTGTTTTACTATGGTGGTTCCAGCATCGCCGGAACCGCAGGCGGCATGTTCTGGAGCCATGCCGGGTGGACCGGTGTTTCCGGCTTTACGATCGTTCTGCTGACCCTGGCGATCTGTGCGACTGTCTGGCTGGCCCGTATTGTGCGGATATCCCTGAGCAAAACCTACGTGTTTAGTCCCGGGATTTGGTGGATTGGGTTGATGATGAATCGATCTGGTTCTGAAGTCCATATTTTGCAG
>NZ_JAJJND010000051.1 GCF_029759835.1 Acetobacter sp. AN02 | reverse complement strand
AACCTTGCCCATAAACCCGTCCTCTCTCAGGCCGGTCTATAGCTTAACCCCCTGTCCAAAAAACCGGGGCCACCTCTCTTTGGGACCTGTCTTCTGAGCTTCGACACTCTGCTGCTTCCGCCACTTTGCAACTGTTTTCGGATTGATCCCGAACTCCTTGCTCAGCGCCGTGAGCGAAGCCTGCGATCGCTGTATTGCTGCTCGCACGGCGTGCGTGGTCGTGGCGCTGCCATGACGTATCTGCCCCATAATGCTTCCTGCCACTCACGTGAAAATATCGCACCATCAAACCCCGGGACTAAACACGGCGGGACAGGTCAGTGATTACACCGGTGCTGCTACCCTTCTGGACAGTCTTCCAGCAGCCCAATGGATGCTGGCAGACCGGGGCTATGACGCTGACTGGTTCCGGGATGCCCTGGAGGAAAAAGGGATCAGGGCCTGCATTCCGGGACGGAGATCCCGCGGAAAACCGGTCAGATACGACAAACAGAAATACAAAAGACGCAACCGTATCGAAATTATGTTCGGCAGGCTCAAAGACTGGAGACGGGTTGCAACACGCTATGACAGATGCCCGACCCTCTTCTTCTTGGCAATCTGCCTCACTGCAACCGTCTTGTTCTGGCTATGTGTCCTGAGCCTAATATCCTTACGAATCAGACCATTTCCATTCGTGCAGATATAACCCGTTGCGGAATGTCTCACGAACAGTAAAGAACACGGTGCAGACTTATGCTTCCTTTTTTTTCCGCAACCGGCACAGGCGGATATAGAGGGATGGCAGCACCAGCAGCGTCAGAGCCGTACAGGAGACGAGTCCCCCGATCACGACCGTTGCCAGGGGTTTTTCAACCTCCGCCCCTTCGCTCATGGAGAAGGCCATGGGGAAGAACCCGAGGCAGGCGACGGAGGCTGTGGCCATGACGGGGCGGAAGCGTTCCCGTGCGGCGGAGGTGGCGGCCGTAAAGGCATCGAAGCCCTGGCGTCGTTTTTCCTGAACCCAGGAAATCAGGACCACGCCGTTGAGTGTCGCAACACCGAACAGGGCGATAAATCCTATTCCGGCGGAGATACTGAAGGGCATGGCGCGCAGCCAGATGGCGATGATGCCGCCCGTGGCGGCAAACGGCAGGTTCACGAACACCAGCCCGGCAAGCCAGACATCGCCAAGCGCGAGGATCAGCAGCAGGAAGATGAGTGCCAGCGTGACGGGGACGACAATCTCGAGCCGGGCTACGGCGGTCTGCAGATTGCGGAACTGTCCGCTCCATACGATCCGGTAGCCCGGAGGAAGTTTTATCTGCGCGGAGACGGCCTGCTCCGCATCATGTACGAAGGAGGACAGGTCCCGGCCGCGGACATTGGCCTGTACCATCATGCGCCGTTCGCCCTGGTCGCGCCGGATGGCGGCGGGGCCGCTGTCGAGCGTGATATGGGCGACCTGGGAAAGATCGACGATATGATCGTCCCGTGTCGTGACCGGAAGCTGGCGGATGTCTTCCAGGGAGTCGCGCGCATCGGGAAAGAAGCGGACTTCCGTCGGGATCAGTGCGGAATCGAGGGAGACCGGCGGCCCGATATGCCCGCCAATGGCCTCCACCGTGTCGAGCACTTCCGAGGTCTGGACATTCAGACGCCCGGCGGCCGTACGATCCACGTCGATATGCAGATAGGGGATCGTGCCGACATCCTGGGGGGCTACGTCCGCAGCGCCCGGCACGGCGCTGATGGTCCGGGAGATTTTCGCAGCCAGACTGGTCAGTACTTTCAGATCCGGGCCATAGACGCCGACGGCGATCTGGGAGCGCACTCCCGACAGTAGATCGTCCATACGCATCTGGATCGGCTGGCTCCAGTTGTAGAGCGAGCCGGGATTATCTTTCATCAGTGCAGCGTTGAAGGCCCGGACCAGACCCTCCTGGGAGTCTGCGGTCTTCCACTCTTCCTTCGGTTTGAGAAGAATGTAGGTGTCTGTCTGTTCGCCGCCCTGGGGGTCGGTCGGGATGGCGGAGGTGCCGGTATTGCTGACGATGGTGCGGATATCGGGAAACTGCTTCAGCGTGCGTTCGATGGCGTTCACGGCCCGGACGGAGGCATCGAGCGAGATGCCGGGCAGGCGCGTGGAGGTGACGACCAGATCGCCCTCCTGAAGCTGGGGGATGAATTCGCCGCCCAGCCGTGTGGCCATGACGGCGGAGCCTGCGAAGATCAGGAGGGCCACGGCGATGATGCGTCCGGAATGTTCGACGCAGTAGCGTGAGGCCGGAGTGAAGCCGCGCCGGAGGAAGGCGATCAGGCGCGTATCGTGCGCGCCTTCGTCCTCGTGATCATCCTCCGGGGATTCCCCGTGTCCGGCTGTGTGCGCAGCCGGTTTCATCAGCAGGAAGGCGAGGGCGGGGACGCAGACGAGGGCGAAGATCAGAGAGGCGATCAGGCCGAGGATCACGGTCTGTGCCATCGGGCGGAACATCCGCCCCTCGATCCCTTCTAGGGTGAGGATCGGCAGATAGACCAGGATGATGATCAGAATGGCGAAAGTGACGGGGCGCGCCACAAGCGTGACGGTTTCCGCAATGGACTCCGCAAAGCTCGTGCCCGGTCTGACCCTGCGGCTGAGCACGGTTTCCACGATCACGAGCGCGCTGTCCACGATCATCCCGAAATCGATCGCGCCCAGGCTGAGCAGGTTGGCGGAGATGCCCAGATGGTTCATCCCGACCATGGCACAGACCAGAGAGAACGGGATGACGGAGATGATGACGACGGAGGCGCGCCAGTCTCCGATCACGGCCATCAGCACGGCGAACACCAGCAGCGCGCCCATGAACAGGTTATCGCGCACGGTGGCGATGGTGGTGTGGGTCAGGGTGGACCGGCTGTAGTATTTTTCCAGCCGGACCCCTTCGGGCAGGGAACTGTTGATGCCGGGCAGCGCGGCCCTGATCTTCCTGAGTGTCTCGCGTGCGTTGGCCCGCTCGCGCAGCAGGATCACGGCGCTGACGGCTTCCCCCCGGGCATCACGCGTGACCGCGCCGAGGCGTGGCAGGCGGCCTTCATGTACATGGGCGATATCGCGGACATGGATCGTCTCTCCGTCCGGGCCGCTGCGGACCTGGATTTCTCCCAGTTCCTGGATGCTGTCGATCAGGGAGCGGCCGACGACGATATGCTGCTCGTCATTTTCCTCGATCCATGCGCCGCCCGCGGCCTCGTTCCCCCGGTCGACCGCGTCGAACACGTCGGAGACGGAGATTCTGTAGCGGCGCAGCGCTGCGGGATCGAGTTCGGCCTCATAGGTCTGTGCGGCACCGCCGTTGACATTGACGTCCACGACGCCGGGGATCAGGCGCAGTTTCGGGACGACATTCCAGCTCATGATCCGGTTGAGTTCCGCAAGGGACCGGCCCGGGCCGTGAATCTGCAGGTGCATGATCTCACCCATGCCGGTCGTCATCGGGCCCATCGACAGGGAGGCGTTCCTGACCGGAATGGCGTCCCGGGCAGCCGTCAGGAGCTGTGAGACCAGTTCACGGGCGCGGTAGATATCGGTGCTGTCTCCGAACTGGAGATAGATCACGGAGACGCCGGTGCGGGAGACCGAGCGCATGGACTCCAGTCCGACCACGCCCGAGAGCACGGTTTCCACCGGGAAGGTGACGAGTTTCTCGATTTCCTGTGTCGGCAGGCCAGGGGCGCTGACGGAGACCAGCACCTGGCGGGGGGAGATGTCGGGAACGGGCTCGACGGCGAGGCCGCGGAGGTCGAAAATTCCGGCGATCATCAGCAGGACGACAGCGCCGAGAATGGCCTTGTATCCGCTGAGCAGGCTCAGGACGAATTTCATTTGCCGTCAGGTCCGGAATCCGGATCAGGTCTGAGCAGCGCCTGCGACTTGAGGACGAAGCTGCCATCCGTCACGACGGTCTCACCGGCCTGAAGCCCGTCCGTGATGACCGTCTGGCCACCCAGGGAAGGGCCTGTCGTGACGTGGCGCGCCTCATACCGGTCTGCGGCTTTTTTCACGAACACACAGCGCGAGCCGCTGAAGCCCTGCAGAGCGGCGGAGGGGATGATCTGGCCGGAGATCCTGCCGGAGGCGAACAGCCGCGTGCGGACGAGCATGCCGGGCCGGAGCCTGATATCGGGGTTGGGCAGCAGGCTGCGGACCAGAACCCGGCGCGTGCCCGGATCGACAATACCTTCCACCAGGGTGATGGCTGACGTTACGGGTGCCTCTCCGGGTGTGACCCATGTCTGCTGCATGTTGCCCGGGGTGAGATGCGTGGCGTCGGTGTCGGGCACCTGGGAGATCACCCAGACCTCGCGCAGGTCATCGACCTCGGTGGCCGGGATGCCGCCCGAGGTGATGTTCTCGCCCGCGGCCACGCCGATCCGGCGGACGATTCCGTCCACGGGAGAGATCACGGCGGAGATCAGGCCGGAGGTTGTCTCGACGGAGGATGTGAAGCGGGCAACTCTTTCCCGTTCGTTCCGGACCAGAGCTTCCTGCTGCGCCACCAGAGCCCGGGCATCCTCCAGACGCGCCCTGCGGCGTTCGGCCTCTCCGGCCGATACGGCACCGCCGCGCAGGGCCTCGGCCCGGTGGGAGGCGAGGGCGGCATCGCGTTCCGTGGCTCCGGCCTGGCGCAGGGCGGCTTCTGCGGAGAGCAGGCGCTGTCTTTCATCGCTCAGGCTGAAATCGTCGTAGCGGAACAGGACCTCTCCCTTGCGGACGATCTGGCCCGGCGTGACCAGAACCTCCCTGACCCGGCCCGATCCGGCGGGATGGATGCGGCTGATCCGGCGTTCATCTGCCGCGATCGTGGCCTGCGCCAGAGTGTGCGGGGCGAGTGCGCCGGGCTTCGCCACGGCCGTCCGGATTCCTTCGGAAGCGACGGCCTCGGGTGAGATGATGATATCGCCGGACGGCCAGGGTTCATCCGCTGCGGCGAGCGACGGAGCAAGCCAGGCGATCGTGGCCAGAAGCTGCAATGCGAGACGGAGCGGACGGGCTGAGGCCATGAGCGGACCAGGCGGGGGCGCGGGTATACCGGGCAGGCGGGGCAGGACAGACACGACGGGATAGTCGTTTTTTGCATCCCGGCTTGCAAGAGGGCTGCCGGGCAAACCGTATCGAAGAAACACAACGATACAAAAAACGCGACTATTCCAGAGAGTCCGGCCCGAAGCTGTCCGGCAGAAGTCCGGCAAGGGTGCGTGTCAGAACGACCTCTCCCGACCGGGCGGATACCATGCGTATGATCAGGTCCGGCCCGGAAAACTCCCGCAGCTTCTGGCGGCACCCGCCGCAGGGCGTGCAGGGAGTCGCGCTGTCGCCGCAGACGACGATTCCCGTAATCCTCCGTCCTCCGGAGGCGATCATCGCGGCGATGGCCCCGGCCTCGGCACAGGTGCCTTCCGGATAGGCGGCGTTCTCGACATTGCATCCCGAGAAGATGCGTCCGTCCTCGCAGCGCAGGGCTGCACCGACCTGGAATCCTGAATAGGGCGCCCAGGCGTTCTCCCGGACACGAAGGGCTTCGGGGATCAGCGGATCATCATTCATGAAGGGCGGTCCTCCGGTTCAGGCAGGGAGTCCAGAATATCGGACAGGGAGGTCGTGAAGGCGCCGGGTTTCAGGGGTTGAGGCTGTGATGCCGCGGGGGCCCAGCCGCTGATCATGGCCATGTGGAGCTGTATTTCCGGCGGGCCGTTTTCCTCAAGCCGTGCGAGAGTCAGCGGGAACAGCGCGCGTGACGGGATGCTCCGCTCCCTCTGGCGCAGGGCGGATGTCTCTCCGGCGGCCCGCAGATCCTTCAGCAGGCCGTGCGCCGTGCGGTACTGCAGGGTCAGGGTTTCCTGATCTGCAACAGGCAGAGCAAAGCCCGCACGCTGCATCAGTCCGGCACAGTCCCGCAGGGTTGGAAACGGGGACACCCGGGCTGAGGCTCCGCCCCTCAGCGTGTCCTCTGCCGAGACAAGGGCGTGGCGCAGGGGGGAGAGGGTCGGCAGGACGGGAATACAGGCCAGAAACAGGCCATCCGGCTTTAATGCATAGCGGATCTGGGCCAGGGTGCCCGGAAGATCGTTCACCCAGTGCAGGGAGGCGCATGCGACGATCAGATCGAAACTGCCGGGGCCGAACGGCAGGAATTCCTCATCGGCGCAGACCGGCAGCCCGCCTGCCTGCCGGGCCATCGGCAGGGACAGATCGCAGGAGACCACTTCCGTTCCCCTCGCCCGCAGAGCCGATGCGACAGCGCCGCGGCCGCCGATATCCAGCGCTGTCGTGAAGCTGCGCTGCACGTCGTCCAGCCGGTCCAGCAGCCGCGCGCCGAGATCATCAGCAATACCGGCCACAAGCTCCTGCGAACGGGCTGCGCGATCCCGGTGCAGGCGGACGACGCGGCGGTCGAAAATCAGCGGATCTTCATCGGAGGCAGTCATGACTCTGGCATGTGCGCGCAGGACGGGGCATATGCCAAGAGCAGAATGTCTCTTTTCACCGGAGTATGAAGCCGGACGCCATGATGCAGAGCTTTTCCGCCTTGCGGTCCGGCCTTCGCCGGGCGGCTGTCCGTGTGGCAGGGTCCGCACTGGATCTGGTGCTGCCCCGCAGTTGCGCCTCCTGCGGAACGGAAACCTCCGGTCCCGGTCTGGCCTGTCCGGAGTGTTTTGCGAAGCTGCGCCGGATCATTGCCCCCTGCTGCGACCGGTGCGGCGTGCCGCTGGCGGCTGAGGCCTTCGCGGGAAAGACCGGCCTGTGTGCGCGGTGCGAGATCAGTCCTCCGGCCTGGGATCAGGCGCGTGCGGCTTTTGTCTATGATGACGCTTCCAGGAATCTGATCCTGCCCCTAAAATATGCGGACCGTACCGAGCTTGCCGCCGGTCTGGGGGGGATGATGATACAGGCAGGAGCGGATCTGCTGGCCCGGGCGGATCTTATCGTGCCGGTGCCCGTACACTGGAGGCGCAGGGTGGCGCGGCGCTATAACCAGGCGGCGCTTCTGGCCCGGGTGATCAGCCGCAGGAGCGGGCGTCCTGCGCTGATGGACGCGCTGTGTCGTCCTCATGCCACGCAGAAACTGGCGCTGGCTGCCCCAGGAGAGCGGCTGCGGATCATGACGGATGCGATCCGTGTCTCTTCCCGGCGCAGGAACGATGTGTGCGGACAGCATATTCTGCTGATTGATGACGTGCTGACGACGGGTGCGACCGGGACGGCCTGTACGGAGGCCCTGCGCGGGGCGGGTGCTGCCTCCGTGCTGATTCTGGCCGCGGCGAGAACGGAGGTCTCCGGGCGTGAGGATATCGATCTGCCTGACGAGATCAGACGACAGATACGCGGCTCTGTCTGAGGCCGCAAAGCCCCCTGGCGATATGATGCGGTTATGGTAAGACCATGTCTGCTGTTTCTGAAGCGAGAATAAGGACCCCCGGACCATGCCGGATATCGAGATCTATACCCAGCCCGGCTGCCCCTTCTGCGTCCGCGCCGTTGCACTCCTGGAAAAAAAAGGCGTGGCCTTCAGGGAGATCAATGCGCCGCATGGCACGCAGGAACGGGTCGAGGCGCGTGAGCGTTCCGGAGGACGGACGACCGTGCCGCAGATCTTTATCGACGGGCAGGCCGTCGGCGGCTGTGATGATCTGTTCGCTCTGGAGCGGTCGGGGCGGCTTGATCCGCTGCTGCAAAAAGCCTGACACGCGGGTTGTGCTGTCATGATCTGCTACAGGCTGCGCTGTCCGGCGGACCACGGGTTTGAGGGCTGGTTCCCCAGTTCGGAGTCCTTTGCAAGGCAGGTTGCCGCCGGGCTGATTTCCTGCCCGGAATGCGGAGATGTGCGGGTCGGGCAGGCGCTGATGGCTCCTGCGGTGCATACGGGCGGGCAGAAGCGTAAGATACAGACGGCTCCGGAACAGGTCGGGACGCCGGAGGTTCCGGCGGGTGAGGCTCCTGTCCGGACTGCCGTGCAGGTTCCTGATCAGGTTCTCGCCGTTCTGCAGAGAATGCGGCAGTATGTGGAGACGACCTGTGAGAATATGGGCGAAGGATTTGCTGACGAGGCTCTGAAAATCCATCGTGGCGAGGCGGATGAGCGTGGTATCTACGGAACCATGACCGGCGCTGAGCGTGAAATGCTTGACGAGGAGGGCGTTGAAACCGCCCTGCTGCCCTGGGTTTCCAGGTCGGACAGCTGACGGATGCCGGAAGCGGCAGCAGCCGGGAGAAGACATTATGGTCCAGGGCATGCTCACAGGGGGCACGACCTCTTTCTCCCGGTCTTTCCGCCGGGCTGCACTGGTGGCTTTTGCCGCCTTCTGGCCGGCCGAACAGGTTTTTGCCGCACCTCCCTCCGCTGATCAGACTGCGGCGCGCCCTGAATTCGGCCTCTGGCTGAGTGAGAAGAAGGGCGGCGTATTCAGGGTGTGGGAGTGTGAGGCGGGCGTGCTGTGCGGCACTCTGGTCGGCATGGATTATGAGGAAGCGGAACCGGCAAAGGACGTATGGGGACGGTCGGAGTGCAATCTGCCCCTTCTGACCGGTTTCAGGAAAAAATCATCAGACCAGAAACGCTGGGAAGGCTCAATTCTCGATCCGGACAGCGGGAAGGTCTATCACGCCCAGATATAGTCTCCGCGGGAGGGTGTGCTCAAGCTGCGCGGGTATCTGGGAATACCACTGTTCGGAGAAATACAGACATGGACGCGTTACACAGGGACGATAGGTACAAAATGCAAGATGCCGCACATCCCGGGGGCAGGCCACTGAAGCAGCCGCGGGCCATGCGTCGTACGGTCCTTGGTCTGCTTGCGTCGGGTCTTGCCGCTCTTATACCCGGCGGCTGGTCGGCCCGTGCAGCCACGACCGCGCAGGGGCGGATCCTGTGTTATGTCGGCGGGTATTCCCGCAAGGGGTCTCCGGAGGACAATGCGAAGGGGATCTCGCTGTTCGAGATGGATCCCGCTACGGGCTCCCTGAGTTTCATCTCGGTTTTTCCGGACACTGATAATCCGTCCTTTCTTGCGATCTCTGCCGATCAGCGGTTTCTGTACTGCGTCAATGAGATCAGCGATTTCGACTCCTCTCACAGCGGGGCCGTCACGGCTTTTTCCATCGATCAGGCGACAGGCGCTCTGAAGAAGCTGAACAGGGTGTCCAGCGGGGGGGCGGATCCTGCGCATCTGAGCATTCATCCGTCCGGAAAATACGTGATGGTGGCCAATTATACCGGCGGAAGCATCGCACTGTTTCCGGTCCGTCCGGATGGAAGTCTGGGAGAACATACGTTTTTCTATAAAAATTCCGGGCCGAAAATGCCGGAGCGCGCTGCGGATAATCCGCCGGGAAATTACGCCGTCAGCGATCATTCCGGCCCGCACGCACACATGATCCGCTCCGATCCGTCCGGAAAGTTCGTTCTGGTCTGTGATGCCGGTCTGGACCGGGTCTATATCTGGGCGATGGATGAGGCCGAGGGAAAGCTGGTTCCGGCCGAGGTGCCGTATATCAGCATGGTGCCAGGTTCCGCCCCGCGCCACCTTGAATTCAACACCCGGGGTGATGTCGTCTATATCCTCGGGGAGCAGAATTCCCGTGTGGTCGTGGCGGCATTTGATCGCACTACAGGCCGGATAACGCCGGGAGGCTCCACATCCACGGTGACGGATCTTTTCCGTGGCAGCACGCTGGCTGCGGGAATTCGTCTGCATCCGAACGGGAAATATCTGTATGTGACGAACAGGCTCGGAAATTCGATCGCGATTTTCGATGTGCTGGACAACGGCGGTCTGAAGCTGCACGATATCGTGTGGGAACGGGCTGATTACGGTCGGGCTCTGGCGTTTGATCCGACCGGACAGTTCCTGTTCGTGACCAACCAGAAGAGTGACTCCCTGTCGATCTTCAGGGTCAATCCGTCCCGGGGTATTCCTGAATTTACCTGGGATTTCGTGCCGGTGGGCACGCCGTCAGACGTGGCGTTTATCCGCCTCTGAAACAGGGATCAGCCGGAAAACCGGCTGAATTCCAGGACAAGGCGTTCATAGACCGGTTTCTTGAAACCGACATTGCACAGCGGCAGGGAGGCCAGAGGCACCCAGCGCCAGGCATCGAATTCAGCCGGGTGCTGGAGATCGAGGCGGATATCGGCCTCCTCTCCCTCAAAACGCAGGGCGAACCATTTCTGTGTCTGGCCCCTGTAGCGCCCTTTGAAGGCCTTGCCGATCAGCTCCGGCGGAAGATCATAGGTCAGCCAGTCCGGGCAGCTTCCGAGGAGGGTGAGCCGGTCCATACCGGTTTCTTCCTGCACTTCCCGTAAAACGGCTGCTTCAGGGTTTTCATCCTCATCGATCCCGCCCTGAGGGCATTGCCAGACGCCCTCTTCCGGGCCGCCACCGGCTCCCGGCATGTCCGTTCTGCGTGCGACAAACACCAGGCCACGGGGGTTGAAGATGACGGCGCCGACATTCGGACGATAGGGGAGCTCTGTCACGGGATCTGTCAGGGCTGCGGCTGAGGAATGGAGGCAGGTATTCCGCCTGCGGGCATGGCCTGGAGCTGCGGAGCGGGCAGGTTGCTCAGGGAACTGACGGGGACGAGCGCCACACCCTGATCCTTCAGCCCGGCTGCCCAGGAGGCGATTTCCCGGACCGCAACCGGCCGGAGCGGCCCGGTCACGCCGATGGCGGATCCTTTGTTCCGCGCGACAGTCACGAGCTGTGCAAGCTGCTGGCGGACCGTCTCAGCATCGGTATCCGTGCTGATCATGACAGAGGCATCACCACCCGGGACTGGTCCGTAACGCAGTCCGCCCGGATGTGCATTCAGATAGAGCAGACCGCGTCTGTCCAGCTCTGACGCAACCATCCGGAAATCGGGGGAGAGAGCAAATGCCGCACCCGTCTGGCCGGCGAATGCGTTGGTGACACCGACATAGCCCTCAAATCTGGAGAGGGACCACAGGAGATTGTTGCTGTCCTCGCTGACCGTATGATCGTAGCCCAGTGCTCTGGGGCCCTCGCTGTCGGCCGGAGCATTCCTTGGCTGCATGGGCAGGGAGAGGAAAATCTCGTGTCCTTTCCGGCGGGAAAGAGCGAGCAGATCCGTCGGATCGGGTGCATAGGAGGAAAATGCGACCGATATGGACGCAGGCAGGACGTTCAGGGCTTCCTGGCTGACGGAAGCCGACATGCCGATATCATCGACCAGCAGAGCCACACGGGGTATGTTGCCCGGAATCTGCGGTACCGGCGCGGCGTAGACCACGCGCGGCATGGACCCGTTTGCGCCGCGGACAGGGAGGTGACGTGACGGATCTTCCAGATAGACTTCCAGAAGCGCAGCCTCAGGAGGAGCGATTTCCGGAGAAGAGGCTTCCGGAAAATTCGGGCCTGCCGGGGCAGTAGCGCCGTTCGGACCCTGCGTGATGCCGGGGAGCGACGGGGTGGATGAGTCCCCTTTCATATCCGGACCGTCCTGCCGTGTTCTCTGATGGGGATGCGGACCGACCCCCCTCAGGCTCAGGGCCAGAAGCAGCGCCAGAACGGAGGTCGTCCCCCAGAAGCGAACGAAAAGCCTTCCCGATGACGGGAGGCGCCGCCACGGGGAAAGGTCTTCAGCAGGGAAAGCCGGATCAGTGATGGGACGTCTCATTCTTTGTCTGCGAAGGCTGCGGGGTCGTCACGGGTGGCAGGGAGGCGACGGGATCAGGCGCAGGCGCACCGGCCATGCTCCGGACCAGACGCAGTCCTTCCTGCAGCTGGAAATCGGTATCCGGTTTTGTACGGTCAAACTCCGGCCAGTTTGCGGGCGGCTGATCCGGAATGTTTTTTGCCAGAGGCGGCAGATCCGTCCGGGGAGCCGCTTCGGTCTTGTTGCCGCCCTCATTGCGGATGATATGCGCGAGGTCTGCCTCACGAATGCTGAAGGCGGGGCTTTCCCGCGTCTCTTTCACCACCACATCCGGCACGATGCCCAGCGCCTGGATGGAGCGGCCGGACGGTGTGTAATAACGCGCGGTCGTCAGGCGCACGGCTCCGTTTCCGGGGATCGGTGTAACGGTCTGGACCGAGCCTTTTCCGAAGGATTTCGTGCCGAGAACGACGGCTCTGTGATGATCCTGCAGTGCGCCGGAGACGATCTCGGCTGCGGAGGCGGTGCCGCCGTTGATCAGCACGACGATCGGCATGCCGCCGGTGATGTCGCTGCCGTTCGCATCCCAGCGCTGACTGTCTTTCGGATGGCGCGCGCGCGTGGAGACGATCTCTCCCTGCCGGATGAAGGCGGAGGAGACGGCGATGGCCTGATTGAGCAGCCCGCCCGGATCGTTACGCAGATCCAGAACCAGTCCCTCAAGCTTTCCGCCTGCCTGCCTGGACAGGCTCTCGTAAGCCTTGTTCATCTGGGAGGAGGTTTCCTCATCAAACTGCGTCAGGCGGATATATCCGGTCTTGCCATAGAGCGCGGAGCGGACCACCTCGATATGGATGATCTCGCGCGTCAGCGTCATGGTGATGGGCTTGGGTGTCTTGGCGCGGACAATCGTCAGCGTGATTTTCGTTCCGGGCTTGCCGCGCATCTTCTCGACGGAGTCGTTCAGCGGGCTGCCATCGATGTTGTGCCCGTCGATCGCGACGATATAGTCATCAGGCTTGATGCCCGCCCGCCAGGCCGGGGTGCCGTCTACAGGGGAGACGACCCGGACATGTCCGTCCTCTCCCTGGACCTCAAGCCCGAGGCCGCCGAACTTGCCGGTGGTCTGCACCTGCATCTCGGCATATTGTTTTTCGGTCATGTAGGAGCTGTGCGGATCAAGTCCGCTCAGCATTCCGTTCAGCGCGTTGCTGATCAGATCCCGGTCAGAGACCGGCTCCACATAATCCGCTCTCACGCGATCAAAGACCGTACCGAACAGAGTCAGGAGGCGATAGGTTTCCGCATGGCTCTTGTCGGCTGCTGCCGTCCCCGCCGTGTCTGCTGCAGTATCGGGCGTGGCCGGCGTCTGCGCATGTGCGGATGAGGTCAGGGCCGTCGGGGCGTTGCGGGCAAGGCGCAGGATTTCAGGACCCGTCGCGGCACCGGCGAGAAACACGGCGCCCAGCATCAGGGCTGTACGAAACTTCATGCGATAGCGTCTCCTGGCATGCCGGTAAGTCCGGACATTCCGTTCCTTTCCTTCAGTCCGAATCGTGCCCGTCCTGACTATCAGGCAGAACGGTTACCATCCGGCTAAGGGGTTCTTCTAGTAGCGTGTCATGGCACGACGGCAAACACCATGCCACGGACACCCGTCCCGGCAAAGCCGTCAGAGCCTGGATGCAGGATTCACGGCCCTGCTGCCGTTGCGGAGCTGCACGAGAAGGGAGGGATGCCCGCCCGACGGCATGGTTCCGATCCCTGCCCCGCGCGGGAGGGACTGTCCGTCCGCCACATTCAGCCCTCCCAGACCGGCCAGCACGAAGCGATATCCGCCGCCGCAGTTGAGAATCAGCATATGGCCGAAGCTCCGGAACGGGCCTGCGAAATCAACCTGGCCCGAGCAGGGGGAGCGGACCAGCGCGCCGGGCAGGGTGGAGAATGTCATCCCGCTGGCCGGGCCGGTTTCCGTGCGGGCGCCCCAGGCCGTGACCAGTGTTCCGGCCACGAGCGATCCTCCGCCGCGTCCGGAGGGCGGGGAAGCGGCCGGGGCAGCCGGAGCTTCCCGCGCTGCCACATGGCTGCTGCGCCGGGCACGCGCCTCTGCCTCCCGCTTCCGCGCTTCCCTGCGGACCTCGGCTTCCGCGGCCTTGCGGCGGCGCTCGGCCTCTTCAGCCTCGCGCTGCAGGGCGAGCAGGGCGGACGCCTCTTCGGCCATGACCAGGGCCACCTCCCGTTTCAGGGCCTCGGCCTTTGCTGCCGCATCACGGGAGGCGGCGCCGCGCAGTTTTGCCGTGCTGTCCGCCTGCTGCTGTGCCGAGCGTGCGGCATTCATCTGACCGAGCAGAGTGGCCTTCTGTGTGGCCTGCGTCTGCTGCAGTGCTTTCGTGCGTCCGGTGCGCTCAGCCAGTTCGTTATCAAGCCCGATCAGTTCCTCTCTCTTTTTCTGCAGGCCTTCCGCATCCTGTTCAAGCGTGGCGGACAGTCCGCGGATGACCAGCAGCGCGGTCACCGCGTCCTGCGTTGAGGAGGGGGCCGCGATCAGAGAATCCGCCGGATAAAGTGCGAGGCGGCGGGCGACAGGCAGCACGGGAGCGAGGGCCGCCGCATCCAGGCTGATATCCTCCCGCACTTCCTCCTGACGCATCCTGATCCGGTCTGTCTCTTCTTCCAGAGCGGCGAGTCTGGTTTCCGTGTCCTGCAGGGAGGCTGCGGCCGAAACTGTGGCTGCTGAAAGCTGCCGCGCCCTGGCTGCATCGGCCTCGGCCTGTCTGCGCGCGGCGGCTTCTGCCGCTCTCGCACCGGCAAGGGATCGCGCGGCCTGTTCCTGCTGCGTCTTCAGGGTTTTTTCCTTCAGACGAGCCTGCTCGAGAGCCTGCCCGGCTTTCGAGGGGGCAGCGATATGCCGGGGGGCGTGTTCCCTGCCGGAATGTGTTGCGGTTTTTCCCGATGCCTCTTCGGACATCGTGGAAACGCCGGAGAGAAGCGCGGCAGACAGCAGAAATTTTCCGTAGCCGGCCACGCTGCGCACAGTTCAGCCCCTTGAGGCGATAAGGGAGCGTCCGGTCATCTTCTCCGGCTGCGGAATGCCCATCAGATCCAGAATGGTCGGCGCGAGATCCGCAAGACGCCCTTCATGCACCTTCGCGCCCTCGACATTGGTGAGGATGAACGGCACCCGGTTGAGTGTATGGGCTGTGTGCGGTCCGCCGGTTTCGGGATCTTTCATGGTCTCGCAATTGCCGTGATCGGCCGTGATCAGCATCGCGCCGCCCTGCGCGTGCACGGCCTCCACCAGGCGTCCGAGACCGGTATCGACCGTCTCGACCGCCCTGACGGCGGCTTCCAGCACGCCCGTATGGCCGACCATGTCCGGATTGGCGTAATTCAGTATGATCATGTCGTATTTGCCGCTGCTGATCGCTGCGACGGCCTTATCCGTCAGTTCCGGAGCCGACATCTCAGGCTGGAGATCATAGGTCGCAACCTTGGGGGACGGGACGAGAATACGATCCTCCCCTTCAAGCTGCACCTCGCGCCCGCCGTTGAGGAAATAGGTCACGTGCGGATATTTTTCCGTTTCAGCCATACGCAGCTGGGCTTTCCCGGCTTCCGAGACCACCTCTCCCAGGAGCTGCGTCAGATCCTGCGGAGGGAACAGAACGGAGATGAATTTCGCCAGGCTGTCGCTGTAGCGGGTCATGGCAACAGTTGCCGCGAATTTCACGACCCTGTCCCGGCTGAAACCGTCAAAGGACGGATCGAGCAGGGCATTGAGAAGCTGGCGTATGCGGTCGGCGCGGAAATTGAAAGACAGGATACCGTCGCCGTCCTTCATTCCGGTATAGCTGCTGTCGAGCAGGGTCGGCTCGACGAATTCGTCGGATTTACCCTTCGCGTAGGTTTCCTTGAGCACGGCTTCCGCGGAGGAGGCTTTCGGTCCCTTTGCAGCCGTCAGGAGATCATAGACCTTTGAGACGCGCTCCCAGCGGTTGTCGCGATCCATCGCGTAGTAACGCCCGGAAACCGTGGCAATCGTGACATTCTCAGGCAGGGATTGCGTCACTCCGCGGAGGAAATCCACGCCGGATTCGGGTGCCGTGTCACGACCATCCGTGAAGATATGCAGCGTGACCGGAATGCCTGCTTCGGCAACGATTTTCGCGAGGGCGACGGCATGGTCCTGATGGGAGTGGACGCCGCCGGGAGAGATCAGGCCCATCAGATGGCAGGTGCCGCCGGTCTTTTTCAGTGTATCGATAAATTCGCGGATGACCGGACTGCGGGCCAGTGAGCCGTCCCGGATGGCGGTGCCGATCCTCTGCAGTTCCTGCATCACCACCCGTCCGGCACCGATATTGAGATGCCCGACCTCCGAATTGCCCATCTGTCCGTCCGGGAGGCCGACATCGGAACCGCTGGTATCCAGAAAGCTGTGCGGCTGTTTTTCCCACAGCCCGTCAAAAACCGGTGTCCGCGCAAGCTTTACGGCGTTGTCGGATGAATCCTCGCGCCAGCCAAAGCCGTCAAGGATAACCAGCATGACGGGACGCGGTGTTTTATCAGAAGAGATCATGGCGGGAAAACTCCGGGCTGCTCTTATTGTGTTCTTGTCTGCTCAGCGCATCATGCCGCCGTCGGCGTGCAGTCTCAAGCGGCTTTAAACCGGATGATAAGCTTGTCATCTTCTGTCCGGCAGTGTTCAGATCATGACAGAAAGAACGTTGCGAATATGAAAAGGATGAGGAGATGGCAGATAAGCCTGTGTCCCTGTGCGGGACCCTGACACCGGAACAGCTGCGGATTCTGCGTGAACGCGGAACGGAGCGGCCCGGATCGAGCGATCTGAATGATGAAAAGCGGGACGGCCTTTATCGTTGTGCGGGATGCGGAGCACCGCTTTTCTCTTCATCAGCCAAATATGAGAGTGGCAGCGGCTGGCCTTCTTTTTTTGATCCGCATCCCGGAGCGGTCGGAACGCAGACGGATCAGTCGCATGGCATGGTGCGGACAGAGGTGCATTGTGCGTCCTGCCAGGGGCATCTCGGTCATGTTTTCCCCGACGGGCCAGAGCCGACGGGTCTGCGGTATTGTATGAACGGCCTTGTTCTTGATTTTCACCCGGGTGAAAAAAGCTGATGCAGGTGCCTGATATGGTCCGGGTGGCGACACATCCTCTGATCCGGCACAAGCTGACCAGATTGCGGGATGTTGCGACTCCGACGGCAGACTTCCGGCGGCTGGCCCGGGAGATCAGCCTGCTGCTGGCTTACGAGGCGACACGGGATCTGCCGCTTGAGTCCGTAGAAATCTCCACCCCTCTGGAGACGATGGAGGGTCAGCGCCTTTCAGGCAAGAAGCTGTGTTTTATCTCTGTTCTGAGAGCAGGAAACGGCATTCTCGACGGGATGCTTGATCTGGTACCTTCCGCCCGCGTCGGGCATATCGGTCTGTACCGTGATCCCGAGACCCTGAGACCGGTTGAGTATTACAGGAAGTTTCCGGAAGATATTAAAAACAGGGTCTGCATCGTCGTGGATCCGATGCTGGCTACGGGATACAGTGCTGCGGCAGCGGTGCAGAGTCTGAAAACTGCCGGAGCAGAAAAGATTATTTTCGTCTGTATCCTGGCGGCGCCTGAGGGCATGCTCTGCCTGACTGAGGCGCATCCGGATATCGAGGTCATTACCTGCGCCATAGACAGGGAACTGGATGATCATGGCTACATCCGGCCCGGACTTGGGGATGCCGGAGACAGACTCTTCGGCACCCGCTGAGTTTCAGGCTGTTGCCAGCCTGAAATTTGCCGGAGCGGAGGGCTGATCATTTTCAGAGGAGGATGCCGTCGGCCCGGCGGGATCACGAAGGCCGGGTGCTGTCACGTTAACTTTGAGCCGTGCTAAACTGAACTGATGAGCAAGAGGTCAGTGAGTTACAAACGGCATCGTTTTCCGCGTGAGGTGATCGCGTATGCGGTGTGGCTGTATTTCCGGTTTCCGTTGAGCTTTCGACTGATCGAGGAGATGCTGCTGGAGCGCGGGATCATTGTCTCTTACGAGACGATCCGCCGCTGGAGCCTGAAATTCGGCTCCGCATTCGCCCGCCTTCTGCGTCGCAAGGCAGCCAGACCCGGGGATATCTGGCATCTTGATGAAGTCCGGATCGTGATCCAGGGCCAGCCGCACTGGCTGTGGCGGGCGGTCGACCAGGACGGCTACGTTCTCGACGAAATCGTGCAGACGCGC
>NZ_JAJJND010000050.1 GCF_029759835.1 Acetobacter sp. AN02 | reverse complement strand
TTTATCCGTTCCCACTGATCGTCGCGTAAACCGTAACGCCGCATCTGTCTGTCTCCCTCAAAACCGGGAAAACAGTCAGCACACACAGCCACAAAGTACAACCCTCACGTGCCGCAATCAGGCCTTAACTGACGACACGCCGTAGGCCATATCTGATCTGATTTTACAGGCCCTCTTACGTTTTGTATTTAAATGTAACGCACTGTAAGGGGGTGTATCATGACAATCGAGATCGGCCGCAGGCTTCTGTCTCTGATTCCCGGTGCCATTGATGTCTCGGTGACGGATTACTGCAATGCAGACTGTAATTTATGCGGCTTTGCCAAAAGCAAGATGAAAGGCAGGCCGCGGACCCTCATCGACCATAAGGCTTTTATCCGCGCGCTCCCGATCCTGAGGCGGAGCGACATTTCCTTCGTGAATTTTCAGGGCGGGGAGCCTCTGCTGCATCCGCACATCATGGACATGATCCGCGCCGTCCGTGCGGAGGGCATGAAGCCGGATCTGATCACCAACGGATGGAATCTGCCCGATATGACAGAGGAGCTGGCCGATGCCGGGCTGCACAACCTCTTTATTTCCTTCGACAGCGATGACGTGGTGCGGCACGAGGAAAATCGCGGTCTGAAAGGCGTCACCAGACGTATTCAGAAAGGCATAGAGCTGGTCCGCGACCGACGGATTCCCGTCATTGCGTCATTCACCCTTTCTCGTCTGGTCAATTTTAAGGAACTGGCGAAAACGCTGTCTTTCCTGGGTTTTGACGCCGTCACGTTTTCCTATCCGCGACAGGAGGCATTCGGTTCCAGCTCCTTGGTGTTTGATGAATCAAGTGAACTAAATCCCGGGACCAAACATCTAATCAGCTTCAGTCAGAGTGAGCTTCTGGAAGCGCTGGATAATATCATCGCACTGAAAAAACGCTTTCCTGTCCTCAATCCTGTTTCATCCGTTCAGGATATTCAGCGCCATGTCCGGCGTGAGGAAAAGCATTTCCCCTGCGTCGGCGGCTTCCGGTATTACTATATGGACTGGGATCTGAACGTATGGCGCTGCGAGGCCTGGGACCGGCCCATGGGGTCAGTATTTGATTTTGAAAAACTGCCTGAGGACCGGTCCCGCTGCACGGAGTGCATGATGTCATGCTACCGCGATACAAGCGCCATCATGTACGGGGCTGTCACGCTGTCAGATGCCGCTCAGGATCTGGCAAACGGGCAGTTCCGGGCCGCAACGCGTAAGGTGATGTCCAGAAACGTAGCGGCCTCTTTCCGTTCAGTCATCAGCGATGCAAGACTGCTCTACAATATCATGCAGGTCCCGAAGCAGGGCTGACCGGGGGAATCAGCTGATCGGACTGTCGCACATGCCGGGTTTTCCCGGTCTGTGCTCGGTGGTCTGCGGAGAGTCCGGATCGAGCAGAAAGAAATCCGTGAAGCCCGCATCTCCGTAGGCGTCAAAGACATGTCCTTCCGGAGCGTGCAGAATGCCGGAACTGCTGACGACATGGGTTTCGGTTCCGGAGCCGCCGGGCTTACGGATCGTGATCTCGCCGCACAGGGAGTAGTGATAATCAGGCCCGCTGCCGGAAGGGAGAGAAATCTGCTGGACGTCCTCATCCCGGTCCGGCCCGAGCCTGAACGTTGCCACCAGACGGCCATCAAGGTAGAGACGCGATGTCTCCGAGACTTCCTGGGCAGAGCGCCCGTCGACCACGGTAAAACCGGCGGCCCGGGCGAGGGGGGCAGATGCAGAAAATCCGGCCAGAGCAAGCAGTCCGCAGATGGATCGCCTGAAACGGCCCGAAGACAGGACGGGAGGGATATTCCCCTGGACTCTCTCAGACATGCGCTTACCTCCGCTGACCTGACCATATCACAGGCGCTCGATATCATCACCCCGGCCCTTGCCGCGGCAGGGATCGAAGATCCGCGCAGGGAAGCCCGCCTGCTTGTGGAACATGCCTGCGGCCTGACGCTCGTGGCGCAGCTGACCCGCGGAAAGGAAGTGCTGCCTGCGGGCACGGCCGGATCGCTGGCCGGGGCGGCAGACCGCAGACTCACGCGGGAGCCTCTGGCCTATATAACCGGCTCGCGCGGGTTCTGGACCCTCGATATGGGTGTCTCTCCGGCCACACTGATCCCGCGGAGTGATACGGAATCCCTGATTGAATGCCTGTGTGACTTGCGTCCGGACAGGAATGGTGTCAGAAACATACTTGATCTGGGAACAGGGACAGGCTGCCTTCTGCTGGCGGCCCTGGCGGAATACCCCGAGGCCACAGGCTGCGGGACGGATCTGTCCGCGAAAGCGGTTTTCCTAGCATCGGCAAATGCGCGCAGAAATCAGCTTGATTCCCGCTGCTTCTTTATTGCAGCAGACTGGGGAACGGCTCTAGGCGGACAGTTTGATGTGATACTCTGCAATCCTCCGTATATCCCTCGCGGAGATATTCCCGGCCTGATGCCGGATGTTGCACGGTTCGAGCCTGCTTCCGCCCTTGATGGCGGTCCGGATGGCCTCGACGACTACAGGAAACTGATTCCTTCCCTGCCGGATCTTCTGGCCGAGGGCGGTCTGGCCGTTATCGAGGCCGGAGCAGGTCAGAGTTCCGATATTATCCGGATCGCGGAGCGTTCCGGACTGACACTCGCCGGTATTCGTGAAGATGCCGGTGGTATTCCCCGCGCGGTGGCGTTCGGAAAGACTTCCGGACATGGCCGGCGCGATGCCCCTTCATCCGTAAACATGTCCGAGTTCCCATGAAGCCTGGTAATAATATGAATGTAAAAAGACTCCGGAACCGGAATCACCGCCCGTCAGGCGGTGGTGGCGGTGGCAGCCGCAACCTGAACGGGCAGATCCCGCTGAACCGGAATCATGTGTTCGACAGCAGCGGTCCCGAGGGGCGTATCCGTGGCACGGCGCAGCAGCTTTTCGAGAAATATCTCCAGCTTGGCCGTGATGCGACCGGAGCCGGGGACCGCGTGACGGCAGAGGCCTTCTTCCAGCACGCTGAGCATTATTTCCGCATCCTCAACGCCATGACCCAGGCCGCCCAGCAGGCGCAGCAGGAGCGCCAGGAACGTCTGGCCGGACGCCGCACGCAGCATGCACAGCAGGGCCAGCCGGAAGAGGGTGAGGACGGAGACGAGGACGGTCCCGCCAGTGATGAGGAAGAGGAGGAAGCCGTCGCTTCCTGACGCCTCCGGGTTGACATTTTCCGGGCAGTCGTCCATAGGCGCGCCCATTGCCGGGAATGAGGACAGGCTGGTCAGTGCGGGGATGCTTTACCCGCGCTGATGATTCGGACTGCGCCCGTCTCGTCCGACCGGACGGGAACTACTGGTGCCACAGCCCTGCGGAGCGCGCCTCCGGGGCCAGATGTGAAAGACAGAGCGCAGAATGAGCAAGCGCCTCGAAAGCAAATACAAGATTAACCGTCGTCTCGGCGTTAACCTGTGGGGCCGTGCGAAGTCTCCGGTCAACCGCCGCGAATACGGTCCCGGACAGCACGGACAGCGCCGTAAGGGCAAGCCGTCCGACTTCTCCGTGCAGCTGATGGCCAAGCAGAAGCTCAAAGGCTACTACGGCAACATCAGCGAGAAGCAGTTCCGCAAATATTACGACGAGGCAGTCCGCCGTAAGGGTGACACCTCCGAGAACCTCATCGCGATTCTCGAGCGCCGCCTGGACGCCGTGATCTACCGCATGAAGTTCGCGATCACGCCGTTCGCATCCCGCCAGTTCGTCAGCCACGGCCATGTCATGGTCAATGGCAAGAAGGTGAACATCCCGTCCTACCTCGTCCGTGACGGTGACGTGATCGAGGTGCGTGAGAAATCCAAGCAGCTGGCCGTCGTTCTCGACGCGGCCCAGTCCGGAGAGCGCGACGTTCCGGAGTATATGGAGGTCGATCATCGCCAGATGAAGGGCACGTATCTCCGTGCGCCGAAGTTCTCTGACGTGCCGTATCCGGTGCAGATGGAGCCGAACCTGGTGGTCGAGTTCTACTCCCGCTGAGTTCTGTCTTCTGAGACGTGCAGACCGGATAGAAAGCCCTCTTTCTATCCGGTTTTCTTTTTTTATCAGACCTGTAACCGTGCCTCGTGCCGGTGGCAGACAGAAAGACTGGCCGCTCCATGTCCGCTTCCGTCGAGATCATCCGGGACGCCATCGCGAAACGGCGCACCTTCGCCATCATCTCTCACCCTGACGCCGGTAAGACGACGCTCACGGAGCGCATTCTGCGGGCGGGCGGTGCGATCCAGATGGCAGGAAACGTGCGCGCCAAGGGCGAGCGCCGCCGGACCCGGTCGGACTGGATGGGCATCGAGCGGGATCGCGGAATTTCCGTCGTAACCTCCGTGATGACGTTCGAATATGGCGGCTGCGTCTTCAACCTGCTGGACACGCCGGGCCATGAGGACTTCTCCGAGGATACCTACCGCACGCTGACGGCGGTGGACTCAGCTGTCATGGTGATCGATGCGGCAAAAGGTATCGAGGACCGGACACGCAAGCTGTTCGAGATCTGCCGTCTGCGCGATATTCCGATCGTGACCTTCATCAACAAGATGGACCGTGAGGCGCAGGACCCGTTCGCCCTGCTTGACGAGATTTCCTCCGCACTTGCGCTCGATACCGCTCCGGCGACCTGGCCCGTCGGGCGCGCAGCCGGTTTTGCGGGGACGTATGATCTCCGGAAAAAGACGTTCTCACTCAGCACGCCGGTCGCGGATGATGATCAGCGCATGGCGGATCTGAAGGATGAGGTGGAGCTGGCCGAGGCGGGACTGCCTGCTTTCGATCATGAGTCTTTTACGGAAGGCCATCTGACGCCGGTCTTTTTCGGCAGTGCCATGAAGGAAATCGGCGTGACCGATCTGCTGGACGCGCTGGTGGAGTTCGGCCCGCCTCCGGGAGATCATGCGACGGAAACCCGTGTGGTGCATGCGGATGAGGACGGGATGAGCGCGCTGGTCTTCAAGATTCAGGCGAACATGGACCCCAATCACCGCGACCGTATTGCCTTTGCCCGCGTCTGCTCAGGGCGTCTGGAGCGCAATATGAAGCTGCTGCACACCCGCACGGGCAAGACCTTCGCCCTGCACACGCCGCAGTTTTTCTTCGCGCGCGATCGTCAGCTGGCGGAAGAGGCGTTCGCGGGTGACGTCGTGGGCATCCCCAACCACGGTACGCTCCGGATCGGAGATACGCTGACCGAAGGTGAGGCACTGCGTTTCACCGGTGTTCCGTATTTCGCTCCGGAAATCCTGCGTCGCGTGCGGCTGGACGATGCGATGAAAGCAAAGAAACTGCGCCAGGCGCTGGGCGAACTGGCTGAGGAGGGCGTGGTGCAGCTCTTCCGCCCGCAGGACGGCGCGCAGCCGATTGTCGGCGTGGTCGGCGTGCTGCAGCTTGACGTGCTCCAGACCCGGCTGGCCGGAGAGTATGGGGTGGCGGCCGGGTTCGAGCCGGTGCCGTTTTCAGTAGTGCGCTGGGTGTCCGGACCGGCGGAGGCGATCGACAAACTGGTCACGACCAACCGCTCTTCCGTTGCGGATGATATCGACGGAGATCCGGTTCTGTTCGCGAGTTCGGCTTTCATGATGAGCCGTACACAGGAGCAGAATCCGGATATCGCGTTCCATGACATCAAGCAGATCGGGACCGGTCTTCCTTCCGCAGGGTAAGACCGGGCCGGATTATACCATCCCGTGCACCAGCTCGTGGATGAAGCGCATTTTTCCGATCACCGGCTCCGGCAGGACAAACGGATAGACATCCGGCTGCCCCATTGACCGGGCGAGGGAGTTCGTTGCGTAGGTCAGGGGCAGCCAGGCACTGATGATCTGCTCGAAGGCTCCGGCGTGGTACGGATCGAAGTCGTAGCGTCCGGACATGTGGCTGTCGTGATCAATCTTCGGACGGATCACCATGCCATATGCCATCGCGGTCTGCATCGTATCCACGATATGCAGGTAATGCGCCCAGGTTTCCGCGAAATCCTCCCAGGCATGGGTGGTGGCGTAAGAACTGACATAATTGTTCTGCCAGTCCGGCGGCGGACCGTTTTCGTAGTGTTCGCGCAGGGCAGCGCCGTAATCCTGATCATGGTCGCCGAAGACAGCCTTGCACGCTTCTGCCTTGCCGGCATCGCGCACCAGTACGTTCCAGTAGAAATGCCCGATTTCATGCCGGAAATGACCCAGCAGCGTACGGTAGTACTCGCCCATGCTGACGCGCATTTTCTCGCGCTCGACCGGATCGGCTTCCTTGAGCGCGATGGTGATCACGCCTTCATCATGCCCTGTCATGACGTCGGGTGCGTCATTGGGGAAATCGAACACGAGGCCGCTTTCCGGATTCTCCGCCCGTGTAGGCAGGGGCAGGTTCAGGACGATCAGCGTGTAGAACAGACGGTGGCGCGCCACTTCGATATCGCTCCAGAGCTTCAGATTGTCGTCCAGGGAGAGATCGGGGATAACCCGGTTATGGCGGCAGGCCACACACCACCCGCCGGTCTGGTCATCGGGAGGGACCAGCCAGTTACAGACGCCGTGCCGTGCGTTGCTGCACAGGAAACGGGACGGGGCCTCAGGCGCACCGACCGGCTTCCAGCCGTTTTCACCATCAGGTTCCAGGGTGAGCAGGTCCTGGGCCTCGCTGTCGAAGCCGAGGCTGTGACCGCAGCTCCCGCAATGTGTGTTTTCAAAAAAGAGAATCTGATCGCAGGACTGACAGGAGAACAGCTTCATTTTCTGTCTCGGACTCTGAGCGGTGGAAGAACAGGGTCCCAACGCCGCGAAAGACAGAAAGTTTTCCGGATCGTATCGTAATCATCACGAATAACGGACAGGGGGCTCAGGGCCTGTCCGCCGCCGTGTTCCTACATACCTGCGGGATAGTTCGGGCCGCCGCTGCCTTCGGGCGTGCACCATTCGATATTCTGCGTCGGGTCCTTGATATCGCAGGTTTTGCAGTGGACGCAGTTCTGGGCGTTGATCACCAGACGCGGATTGGTTTCCTCATCCGCAACCTCATAGACGCCTGCCGGGCAGTAGCGGCTTTCCGGCGCGCGGAAGACGTCCCAGTTGACGGTCTTCCACATCTCCGGATTCCGCAGCTTCAGATGCACGGGCTGATCTTCCTCATGATTGGTGCCCGAGAGGAAGACGGAGGACAGGCGGTCGAAGGTGATCTTCCCGTCCGGTTTCGGATAGGCGATCTTCGGAGACAGGCTGGCGGCCTTCAGCTCCTCATTATCCTGATGGCGGAAATGCAGCGTCCAGGGCGCCTTACCCCGGAACAGCATCGCGTCGATCCCGGAATAGAGCGCGCCGCCTTTCGCGCCCCAGCGGGCAAAGGCCGGGCGGATGTTCCGTGCGGTCCGCAGTTCCTCCCACAGCCAGGAAGCGCGGACCTTTGCCGTAAAGGTGGCGGGTTCGGGCCGGTCTGCGGCCAGAGCCTCGGTCACGGCCTCCGCAGCCAGCATGCCGGATTTCATGGCGGTATGGGTGCCCTTGATCTTGGGCACGTTGAGGAAGCCTGCGGAATCCCCGATCAGTGCGCCGCCGGGGAAGGTCAGGCGCGGGATGGACTGCAGTCCGCCTTCCGAAAGGGCACGCGCGCCATAGGTCAGACGGCGGCCTCCCTCGAAATGTTCCCGGAAGGCCGGATGCAGCTTCGTGCGCTGCATTTCCTCGAAGGGAGACATCCAAGTGTTGGCATAGTCCAGCCCGGTGACGAAGCCGTAGGACACGAGATTCTCGCCGAAATGATACAGCCAGGCACCGCCATAGGTTTTGTCATCAAGCGGCCAGCCGAAGCTGTGCTGCACCAGGCCCGGCCGATGTTTTTCCGCCGGGATTTCCCAGATCTCCTTGATCCCCAGCCCGTAGGTCTGCGGGTCCGCGTCCCTGCGCAGGTCATAATGCTGTATGATCTTTGCAGTCAGGGAGCCGCGGCAGCCTTCAGCGAACAGCGTATATTTTGCCCGCAGCTCCATGCCGGGCTGATAGTTCGGCCCTTCCGAGCCGTCACGCGAGATGCCCATATCGCCGGTCGCGACGCCGACCACGCGGTTGTTCTCGATCAGCACTTCGGCTCCGGCAAATCCCGGATAGATTTCCACCCCCAGTTCCTCGGCCTGAGCCGCCAGCCAGCGGCAGACCTCGCCAAGGCTGACGATGTAATTCCCGTGATTGGCCATATGCGGCATCACACGATCCAGCATCGGGATACGATAGCTGCGGCTTTCGGTCAGGAACAGCATCTGCTCTTCCGTAACCGGCGTATTCAGCGGGGCGCCGCGCTCTTTCCAGTCGGGGATCAGTTCGGACAGGGAACGCGGCTCGATCACGGCACCGGAGACGATATGCGCGCCGATCTCGCTGCCCTTCTCGATCAGACAGACGGAGGCATCCGGGGAGAGCTGCTTCAGACGGATCGCCGCCGCCAGTCCCGCCGGGCCGCCACCCGCGATGACCACGTCGAACTCCATTGTTTCCCGTTCGCTCATCCCCGTTTCCCCCTCGTTATACGGATGCCTCAGCGCACGCTGCCGCAGACAGCCGGTTGTCCCCCGGATATATGTCGGGAAGCTTTCTGGCACAGTCGGGCCTGCATCGGAACCCGTTCCTGACGGAGAATTCTGCTACACGCTGCGGAGGAATTTGTTACTGAGCCGGTCCGAATGCCAGCTCATGCACCGCACGCCAGGAGGAATCGACAAAATTGACGATCAGGCCGCGACGGACTCCCGAAATCGGCCGCCGGACGAAGCCGTGCCAGGTGTCGGTGCCGGGCACGAACAGCGTGCCGGTATTAAAACGCCCGGAGCTGCGTTTTACGGAATGTCCGTCCGCATCCATCAGATCCGTGCCCCACTGATCCGCATCCGGCGAGACGGAAAGCGAGATCAGCAGCGTCAGTTTCTTGGCGCCGATATCGGTGTGCGGCTCCAGCCAGAACCCGTCCGTATCGAGGCTCAGCTCCAGCCGCAGGGCCGTCTGGTCCAGAGGCGTGCCGCACAGCCGGGTGATCGCAGCGCGTGCCTCCGGACTGTCGAGGGTCACGGCCAGTTCGTCCAGGCGCGGATCACGGGCACGGATTTCCGGCTCTACAAACACCCGTGCCTCGTTGCGTGTCTCGCGTCGTCCGCCCGTGTCGCCTGCGAGATGGGTCTCGCCGGGTTCCCATTCCACGAGAGCCTGACACGCGGCCTGTGGCAGGACGTCACTGATCGTCCAGTGGCGGAACGGCACGGATGACGGTTCTGCCTGTGACACGGCAGTCTGAAAATCCCGGATGGTGGCCTGCAGGGGGGATGTCATGGGTCTGGTCAGTCCTCAGCGAAGCCGGGAAAAGGAAGATGATCCGGGAAATATCCTGTTTTACGAAGGAAAGGCAAAACATATCGTATCGGAGGCCGGTGCCGGTCCTGTCTGCAGCCTGTTCGAGGGCAGGCTGTCAGGGGTAGCTGAGGGTGAATGTCACGCCGGCGGACAGGCTTCCGGCGCTCAGGGCGCCCGTGCGGTAATAGCTGGCCAGCAGAGGAACCGACCAGCTTCCCGAAGAGGACGTTCCGGCTGAGAATGTCTGGCTGAAGCTGACAGGGTTTCTGCTGGTGTCCGTCAGCCTGATACCCACCCCCTTTGCCGTGCCTGATGTGGGCAGCAGGACCCCGGTAATGCCGGAGGCTGTTCCCACGGGGACGAAGGAAATATTCACGCTCATACTGGCCGTGCAGTTCAGATCAATCGAAAAAGGGGTCTCCTGCGCGGTGCTGCCGACGGATGGCAGATTCAGGACACTCGTGGCGGACAGGCTGACATTTGCGGAAGGGGAGGAGACCGAGCAGGAAGGAGTGGTCACGGCCATGGTTCCGGAGAGCCGGATCGGCATGAAGGTCAGATCGTTCACGGCCAGGGAGGCGATGGTTCCCGAGATGGTATTGTTTCCGCCGGTCAGGATGATATCGCCGGTTTTGACGAACCTGAAATCCACGACGATATCTGTTTTGAAATAGACTCTCTGGGAGGCGCTGACGCTCGGAAATGCTGCGTCAGGATAGGCGGCTGCGGGAGAGGTGAATCCCATTTCCGAGGATGTCAGATAGCTGTTGTCCACGAACATCATATACCCGATGCCCGGTATGTTGGTGGGAAACGGCGTGTAGGTGTCGGGCGAGGGGGCACCTATGTTGTTGATCACCCCGCCGGTGGGCGTGCCGAGGCAGGAGATGATGGTCTGGTTCCACGGAGCGCTTCTGGATGAGGTCTGGAAGAGAACGCTGCCATTGGAGACGTTCCGCCCGATATTAAGGGTTGAGGGAACATTTATGACCAGCTCTCTGTCGGGATAGTTTCCGGCATAGGAACATGTTGCGGCGTATGCCCCGACGGGAGTTATTGAAAATAAAACAATGAATATTTTAAGTATATATTTATTATACTTCTAAAAAATGATATTATTAAAATAAAAAATCTTCATTATATTTGTTATAGACGAAAAATATTAACAAAAATTAAATTTACACATTAAATATACCGTTTTCATCCGATGTCCGCACGGATTCCGGGCATGCAGATCAGGCGGCATACGAAAATATGACGGGCAGGGCATACACCCGGGCCAGTCTTCATGGCATAATCGTATGGAGAAGCCGGTTTCCTCATGAAGGAAACCATACGGGAGCGGAATGAAAGCGGGGCATTCTTCCTCAGCCAGGGCCTGTTTCGTAACGGGCAGTATCATGCGTCATGTTCTGACCATGACCAGCACCGGTGCGATCGGGCTGACAGCCGTGTTCGCGGTTGACCTTCTGAATCTGGCCTATATCGCCCATCTAGGGGATCCGTCCCTGACGGCGGCAATAGGATATGCCGGTGCGGTCAGCGGCCTGCAGATTGCCGTCAGCATCGGTATGACCATCGGACTCGGGGCCTGTGTCGGCCGGCTGATCGGCGCGGGGCAGTGCGGTCTGGCCCGCCGGGTTGCTGCTTCGTTTCTTGCTACGATGGTGATCATCTCGACTGTTCTGGGGCTTGTGACGGCTGTGGCCGGACGGATGATCCTTCACTGGATGAAGGCGCCACCGGAGACGCTGGAACAGGCCGCGGGGTATCTCTGGCTGGTCTCTCCCTTTCTGCCGCTTGTGGTCCTCGGTATGGGGACATCCGCGCTGCTGCGCTCCGTCGGGGATGCGAAGGGGGCCATGAACGTGACCCTGATCGGCGCAGTGGTCACGGCCCTGCTTGATCCCCTGCTGATTTTCGGTCTGCATGAGGGGCTGACCGGCGCGGCGGTCAGTGCAGTTCTGGCACGTGGCGTGGTGGCCGGGGTCGGGCTGAGGCGGACTTCAGCCCGGGGAGCGATCGGGCGTCTGAAGCCGCGCTTCATCCTGGCGGACAGCCGGCGGATCAGGCCGATTGCCGTTCCTGCGGTCCTGACGAACCTGGCGACGCCGCTGGGGAGCGTCTGGGTGACCGGGGCGATGTCTCAATTCGGCCTGAGCGCAGTGGCCGGACAGGCGGCGGTCAGCCGGAGCGTGGTGGTTGCATTTGCGTTCATCTTCTCCCTGAGCGGGTCTGTCGGGCCGGTGATGGCGCAGAATCTCGGCGCGGGGCAGATCGGCCGCGTCCGGGAGGTTCTGATCGTTGCCGTAAAGATCATCACCCTGTCGGTTGCGGTGATGTGGGGCGTGCTGTGGCTGACGCAGGATCTGCTGGTAGAGGGATTTCATCTCTCGGGTGCCGGGGGCGATCTGGTCCGGCTGTTCTGTAACTGGACCGTGGTGAGCTGGTTTTTTATGGGCTTTCTGTTCATCGCCAATTCCGCATTCAATAATCTCGGGCATCCGGTCTATTCCACGCTCTTCAACTGGGGACGGGCGACGCTCGGAACGATTCCGCTGGTGATGTATGGCGCGCGTTATGGTGCGGGCGGAGTCCAGATCGGGGAAGGCATCGGTGTCGTGGTCTTCGGTGCGCTGGCGCTGAGAACGGCGTTCGGCGTGGTTTCCCGGCTGCCTCAGGCTGTGGTCTGCCCGGTCGGGGAGACAGTCCGGTCCGACATTCCGGCTATCAGCCCGGAGGGTGCCATGGTCGATCTGGATGACATGGCTGCGGCACAGGATGAGGACAGCAGACGGAACGTGGCCTCAGCGCGCTGAGATGATCCGGTCTCAGAACCGGCCCGGAAGCAGCGAGGAGACCTGTGCCACGCGGACAGGGTTGGCCCGGTAGAAGGCGAGGCTCCGGTTGGTTCCGGCGGAGATGGTCGGACGGGATGGCGGCGGTGTCGTGAAGTTGCCGAGACCGCCGGTGAAGGGTCTGGACGAGCCTGCTATGGCGAAAGAAGGTGTTGCGGAGACGTGCTGCCTCAGTGTGTTGCCGATCGCGACTTTTGAAGCCTCACGGCGCGCTTCATTCCGGGCCGCCATCTGTGCCGGAGAGGAGGCGGAAGACAGCCCTGCCGGGGTGGCCCAGGATTCCAGAACTTTCCACTGATAGGCCTCTCCGATTCCCGGAGTGAAGGAGTGGTAGGCTGCTGCAGCATGGGGCCAGCTTCCGGTTTTTGAGAACAGATCCGAAAGGAAAGAGGCTGCGTAGTTCGCGTTGGTCACAGGGTCGAAGGCGGAGTCCAGGGAGACGAACGCTCCGGCGTGATGCATCAGATTGACCTGGAAGCATCCCACGTCGATGGAGCGGATGCCCTGCGCCTGGAAAGCCTTTACGGCGGCGATAGCGTCCGCCTTGCTTTCATAGACATAGCCCCGGCCCTCGGCATTGACGGTCCAGGGCCAGGGGATGACCTGCCCGCCCGGCAGATGCCGCCCGCTTTCCACACGCCCGACGGCGACGAGGAACTGTTCGGGAATATGGTGGCTGTGTTCCGCGATCAGCGCGGCTTCCGTGCAGACGCCGCGGGCCGAGACGGCCGGGACGAACTGTGCCCTGGCAGTGGTGGTCCACAGGCCGGGAATCAGAAGAGCGGTGAGGGAAAGGAGTCGCTGCATACCGGGGCAGAGCCTGCCACGGTATGCTTAACGAGGTGTTATTACCGCCGGTCTTCTCACGGGATGCGGGAGAAGACCGGCCGGATGTCGGGCTCAGAGAGCTTTCTGGAGGCGCTTGTCGAGAACGTCCAGGAAGTCCTGGGTGTTGAGCCATTTCGCGTCCTTGCCGACCAGAAGCGCCAGATCCTTCGTCATCTCACCGGCCTCGACGGCCTCGACGCAGACGCGCTCCAGGGTCAGGGCGAAATCCACAACGTCCGGCGTGTCGTCGAAGCGGCCGCGATAGGCCAGACCGCGCGTCCATGCGAAGATGGAGGCGATCGGGTTCGTGCTGGTCGGCCGGCCCTTCTGGTGCTCGCGATAGTGGCGGGTCACGGTGCCGTGGGCGGCCTCGGACTCCACGATCTGGCCGGTCGGGTCGAGCAGAACGGAGGTCATCAGGCCGAGGCTGCCGAAGCCCTGCGCCACGATGTCGCTCTCGACGTCTCCGTCGTAGTTCTTACAGGCCCAGACATAGCCGCCGTTCCACTTGAGCGCGCAGGCGACCATATCGTCGATCAGACGATGCTCATAGGTCAGGCCGAGCTTCTCGAAATCAGCCTTGAACTCGCGCTCATAGACCTCCTGGAACACGTCCTTGAACATGCCGTCATAGGCCTTGAGGATCGTGTTCTTGGTGGAGAGATAGACCGGCAGCTTGCGGTCGCGGCCATAGGTCAGGGAGGCGCGGGCGAAGCCTTCGATGGAGGCCTTCGTGTTGTGCATGCCCAGAGCCACGCCGGGGCCCTTGAAGTCCTGCACGTCAAGCGTCATCGGCTCTCCGCCGTCGGCTGGAACGTAGTTCAGCGTGACCTTGCCCGGACCGGGGATCTTAGTCTCTGCCGCGCGGTAGATATCACCGTAGGCATGGCGTCCGATGACGATCGGCTTTGACCAGTGCGGGACCAGACGCGGCACGTTGGAGCAGATGATCGGCTCACGAAAGATGGTGCCGTCGAGGATGTTGCGGATCGTGCCATTCGGGGAGCGCCACATCTTCTTGAGGCCGAACTCCTCAACGCGGGCCTCATCCGGCGTGATGGTCGCGCATTTGACGCCGACGCGGTATTTCTTGATGGCCTCTGCAGCCTCGACCGTCACGCGGTCATCCGTGGCATCGCGGTGCTCAATGCCCAGATCGTAATACTTCAGATCAATATCGAGATAGGGAAGAATCAGGCGATCCTTGATGAAGTGCCAGATGATCCGCGTCATCTCGTCGCCATCAAGCTCGACAACCGGGTTTTTAACTTTAATTTTGGCCATGGGATTTAACTGCCTGTTATCTGTTTATCTGTCTTATTGCCCGTATACGGACCAGCACACCGGAAACCTGCCGGCTGACCGGGGTAGCGTTTGTCACACAGTATGCCTTGCCGGCGCATCTCACATTTTCGCCAGCGACACCTGCCGGGAGGCCGTATATCACGGAATTCCGCGATTGTCCGGGTCTGTATGCCGGTCCGCCGGATATCCGTGCCGGGGCTGGAAGGTATCGGCCGATAAGGTTTCGACACATTTGCCCCGGTCCCGGGGATCAGCCCGGTGCGGATACCAGCAGTGAGCGGATGAATGTTCCGGCGATCTCCGCGCCCTCCGTAGACAGGGAGTGACCAAGACCGGGCAGGACGGCAAGACGGACCGGGACACATGCAGCCTCAAGCGCCGTGCGGGCCCGCGGGGCTTCCTGCACCGGCATGACGGGGTCCGCATCCCCGTGCAGCAGCAGGACGGGCGTTCCTGTCGCGGGCGTGCCTCCTTCCGCAGGCACCAGACGCCCGGAAAAGGCGACGACACCGGCGAATGACCAGCGCCCGGACATCACGACATCCAGCGCCATGATGGCGCCCTGGGAGAACCCCGCAAGCACGACGCGATCCTCCCGGCCGGTGAAGCCTTCCCGTTCCAGGCAGTCCTTCAGCACATCATCCAGAGCGGCACGGGCGGCGCGCGTCCGCTCCGCGCGATTGCCCTCCGTGACATCCCTGATGCTGAACCACTGTCGCGCACCGGATCCTGCGGCAGCCGGATCCATATCGAAAGGAAACGGCGCGTCCGGAGCGGCGAAGCTCAGACCTGGCATGGTCCTGCGCCAGTGCGTGATCAGCGGATCGAAAGCCGCGCCGCTGCTGCCGACGCCGTGAAGAAAGATGATCAGACCGTCGTTCAAGGATTCTTCTCCTGCCCGGCTCCGGCGGGGCCGCCGGACATACGGGGTGATTGCGGATGCGGACCGGCAACCCGTTCAGGCAGCCGGTTCCGGTACTCTGTAGCAGCCGTTGCGCCCGCAAGCCTATTTCCAGACCTGTTTTCTGCGGGCGGCATGGGAAATACCGTTCTGCTGCTTGGCATCGGGCGAGAGTGCAGAGTATAGGGGGCGTCTGTTCTTCCCGGCGGTGTTTCGCGGGGACTATTCACGGCACTGACCCGAAAGCAGCGGAGCATCCTTCATGAGCTGGCTTACCGACTACGTCCGGCCCCGTATTCGCGGCCTGCTCCACCGGGATGTTCCGGATAATCTGTGGACCAACTGCGGGTCTTGCAGCCAGATGATCCTGACGAAGGAACTGCACCGCAACATGAATGTCTGCCCGCATTGCGGACATCACATGCGGGCGCTCGTCGCGGATCGTTTTGCCTGGACGTTTGACGAGGGCAGCTGGACCCAGGCGGAGGTTCCGAAGGTTCCTGCCGATCCGCTCGGCTTCCGGGATCAGAAGAAATATACGGACCGCCTGAAGGATGCGCGTTCCAGGTCGCGTCTGGATGAGGCGCTGGCCGTGGCCCATGGCAAAATCAGCGGGCAGCCGGCGGTTGTCGCGATCATGGCGTTCGAGTTTATGGCGGGAACCATGGGAACGGCCCTGGGTGAGGCGTTCATCGCGGCTGCGCGTCTGGCTCGCCTGCAGCGTGCGCCTCTGGTCGTGTTCACCGCATCGGGCGGGGCGCGTATGCAGGAGGGCATGCTCAGCCTGATGCAGATGCCGCGGACGACGGTCGCGGTGGAGATGCTTAAGGAAGAGGGCCTGCCCTATATCGTGATCCTGACAGACCCGACGACCGGTGGCGTGAGTGCGTCCTTTGCAATGCTGGGGGATGTGCAGATTGCCGAACCGAAGGCGCTGATCGGCTTCGCCGGGCCGCGCGTGATCCAGGACACGGTGCGCGAGACCCTGCCGGAAGGCTTCCAGCGTTCTGAGTATCTGCTGGAGCATGGCATGCTGGATATGGTCGTGGAGCGTAAGGATCTGCGCGAGACTCTGGGACGCATCATCGGTTTACTGAACGGGGTGCGGACTGAAGGCCAGCCTGACGGGCCCGTTCCGGATGCGGCGCCGCCGTCTCAGGCAGCCTGAGCGGGTCGGGCCGCATGGGGCTCTCCGGGGGTGGGACGGCTGAATTTACCGGCCGGACCGGGCAGATTCTCGACCGCCTGAACCGGCTCTATCCCGCGCTGATCGATTTATCCCTCGGGCGTCTGGAGGCGCTTCTGGCGCGTCTGGGACACCCGGAAGAGCGCCTTCCGCCTGTCATTCATGTGGCCGGAACGAACGGCAAAGGCAGCACCTGCGCGACGCTGCGGGCCATCGGAGAGGCCGCGGGCTGGCGGGTTCATGTCATGACCTCTCCGCATCTGATCGATGTGCGTGAGCGCTTCCGTCTGGCCGGGAAGCTGGTCAGCGAGGATGAGCTGATCGCGGTTCTTGAAGAGATCGAGCGCGTGAATGACGGCGCGCCGATCACCGTGTTCGAGGTTCTCACTGCGGCGGGATTCCTGCTGTTCTCGCGCAGCCCTGCGGAGCTCGCCGTGATCGAGGTCGGACTTGGCGGACGCTTCGATGCAACGAACGTGCTGCGTAGTCCTGCAGCCTGTGCGATCACTCCGGTCTCCATGGATCATGAGGCGTTTCTGGGCCGCACGATCGGGGCGATTGCGCGTGAGAAGGCCGGGATCATGAAGCCTGGCATTCCGGTTGTCTGCGGGCGGCAGATGGCTGAGGCCGAGGCCGTGTTTGCCGAGAATGCAGCGGTGAGCGGGGTCTCCCTGCGGCTGTACGGGCAGGACTGGCGGATTGAGACGCGGGCAGACGGTCTGTGGTTCGAGGATGCTGGGGGAGGGCTGGATCTGCCGCTTCCGTCCCTGCCCGGGGCGCATCAGGCTGAGAATGCGGGTCTGGCCGTTGCGGCGCTGCGGGCGTCGGGGCTGGAGATTCCTGCGGCAGGCTGGGGCGGTATCGGGCGTGTGGAATGGCCGGCGCGGCTTCAGCGGCTGCACGGGCGTCTGGCAGCAATGCTGCCCGGGGGGTGGGAGCTGTGGCTCGATGGCGGGCACAATCCCGGTGCGGGAGAGGCGCTTGCGCGGCAGACGGCGGCCTGGGCGGACCGGCCTCTGGTTCTGATCGCGGGCATGAAACAGACCAAGGACGCATCCGGCTTCCTGCGGCCGTTGCTGGAGCGTGCGGAAACGGCATACGCCGTGGCGGAACCGGATCAGCACCTCGCCCTGACCGTTGAGGAGATCGTTGTATCCGGCGACGGACGGGTGCAGCCTGGCCCGACCGTGGCAGAGGCGCTGACCCGGATCAGGGAGCAGGCGGACCTGCCGGGGGCAGTACCCGGGCGGGTACTGATCTGCGGCAGTCTGTATCTTGCGGGGGTTGTTCTGCGGAATGATGGCTGGGAGCCTGTCTGAAATTATCATCCGGGTCTTATGATTATTACCGGGGTATAATATGCTTCTGGCTGTGATTTTCTGGACAGAACGCTGTGTCTCCGTATCTGTGAATCAGGTGTCATGAAATGATTAACCGGCTTCTTGTGCGGGCGGAGCTTCCTGGGCAGTGTACAGTTTTGTCCGGTCGGGATAATTTTATATGTTTTCTTCTTCTGATGGTGAGTCTTCTCTGCGTTATTACCTGAATGAGGGTAGTTTTCCGGCTGACGTGCCCGGGGTGTGGGAAGATCAGACGGTTAGATGTTTAGGTTCTGTTGACAAAAGACGGTAGCCACAATTTTACGGCTGCGAGGTTACGGCGTGTCGTCAGTTAAGGGCTGCGCGTGTGCCGTGAGTGTTGTACTTTCCGGCTTCCTGTGCAGACTGTTTTC
>NZ_JAJJND010000005.1 GCF_029759835.1 Acetobacter sp. AN02 | reverse complement strand
AAACGCTTCGATTTGTTGCTCATGAATTCTTCTTACCTCTCGGGTCGTTCTGTCTCCACAAAACCCGGGGCAATTCACCCTGGAGGCTCGGCTGGCTGGTCGTGCCGGAAAATCTGATCCGGGCCGCCCGGGCACGCATCGGTAATCTGTTCCTCACCCCCCCTTCCCTCAGCCAGCATGCGGGCCTTGCCGCATTTGACTGCTGCGATGAACTGGAGGGACACATCGCAACCTATCGCAGGAACCGGGATCTGCTGCTGAATGCCCTGCCCGCCCTCGGCCTGAACCATATCGCCCCGCCCGACGGCGCATTTTATATCTATGCAGATATCGGTCATCTGACCGATGACAGCCTCGGATTCTGTAAGGAACTGCTCCTTGCCACGGGCGTGACAACGGCACCCGGCGTCGATTTCGATCCGGTACGCGGTCATCGCTTCATGCGCTTCAGCTTCGCGGTCTCAACCGACCGGATCGAAGAGGCCATCCGGCGGATGATCCCCTGGTTCAGGCAGAAAAGCGCGGATAAAAAATAATCTTCTCAGGCCTGAGGGGGCTTCCCGGATTCCCACAGGCTTCCGGGAATTTTATCGCAGAACGCCTTGTGCAGGGCCTTCTCCTCTTCTGAAGGACGCACTTTCCTGATGGTTCTGCTGGCCGGTCCTGTATAGGTGACAAGCTGTGCCGTGACGGTTTCTGCCGCAAGCCCGAGCCCGTGCTGCCTTCCGCCAAGAAGCTCAATATAGACCTCCGCAAGCAGCCTGCAGTCGAGAAGCGCGTTATGTGTCGTGCGTTCCGAAAGATCCACACTGTAGCGACGGCAGAGCGCATCAAGACTGTTCGGCATACCCGGAAACGTGTTGCGGGCAATCTCGAGCGTATCGATCATCCGCTCCATACCGACTTCAGGAAAACCTGCTTTCTTCAGTTCTGCATTGATGAATTTGAAATCGAACTGCGCATTATGGGCAACAAGAGGATCATCTCCGATAAAATCAAGAAATCCTTTTGCCACATCAGAGAATTTCGGCTTTCCTTCCAGATCGGCAAGCGTGAAACCATGCACCTTCGTGGCCTCGGCCGGAATGTCACGCTCAGGATTGATCAGGACATGAAATGTCTCTCCCGTCGGCAGATCGCCGATCAGTTCCAGAGCGGCAATCTCGATAATCCGGTCTCCGGTGTCAGGATCAAATCCGGTTGTCTCGGTATCAAAGAGAATCTTGCGTTCCATATCAGGTTCTTTCCCGATGCGTTTCAGATCGCAGGTGATGCAGAAGTTCACGCACCTGTCTGCGCGTCCATGCCAGAGACAGACCTGTCGGCAGGACGATATCAGCTTTATGCCGCCTGATCTGATCCGGTTTCTGACGTGCAATCAGACGTTCCGCATCCCGTCGCGACAGACACTGTCCGGATGCGTTCTTTCTCGCTGTCACACGCCTGATCTGTACCGGCCGCGGCGCGGAAACCGTCACCGTAAGATCACACTCCCGATCCGCACCGGTCTCAAACAGGAGCGGAATATCCAGAACAACCCACGGTGTCCCGATACGCCGATGATGTCGCAGAAAGCGCCTGCGTTTCTGCCGGATAAGAGGATGAATGATGCGTTCAAGCCCCTTTATGACGGCCGGATCGGCCAGTGCCGCCGCTCGCAGCCGGGCGCGATCTATAGCGGCGTCTTTTCCCTCACCGCTCACGGCATCCGGAACCAGTGCACGGATCCGTTCAACCGCTGCACCGCCCGGAGCCTGCAGCGCGTGAACGATGGCATCGGCATCACAGACGGGAAGTCCCGCCTGCATCAGCTGCTTTGCCACGGTCGATTTTCCCATCGCCATACCGCCCGTCAGTCCGAGAATTTTCATTTCCCGAGCACGTGCGAGAAGGTTGCGGCATCAACCTCCGGGTCCGCGCCGAACCATTCCCGGAATCCCAGACGCGCCTGATGCAGCAGCATCCCCAGACCACCGGCCGCCTTCAGTCCGCAGCGTGCGGCTTCTCGCAGAAGTGGGGTTTCCAGAGGCACATAGACGATATCGGACACGATCAGATCAGGACGCGCCGCAGAAAGATCCGGGCAGAACGCCGGATCCGGCCCGCCGCTCATTCCCAGAGAGGTCGTATTGATCAGCAGGTCAGCGTCTCCGAGAAGAGCTTCCCAGCCAGTCCAGTCTGCAACCCTGATTGCCGGATCCAGTGCCTGTGCCAGCTCCTCCGCCCGCGCGCGGGTCCGGTTGCTGACCGTCAGTGTCACACCCTGCTCAAGCAGTGCAGCCGCAACGGAACGCGCCGCGCCGCCCGCTCCGAGAATGAACGCATGGCCCGAGGGCTGGTAGCCGGTTTCCTGCTTCAGGCTGGCAAGCAGACCGGGGCCATCCGTGGAATAGCCATCGATCACCCCGTCCTCACGAAATACAAGCGTATTGACGGACCCGCTGCGTTTCGCGACCGGATCGAGTCGTGTGGCCAGCCGGAATGCCGTCTCCTTATGCGGGATCGTCACGTTCAGCCCGCGAAATCCGGCTGCCTGCAATCCGCGAACGGCCTCCTCAAACTTTCCGGGCTGCACGGGCAGCGGAACATAGGCTCCGTTAATGCCATGCCGGGCCAGCCAGTAATTATGCAGTCCCGGCGAGCGGGAATGAGAAACCGGCCATCCGGCAACACCCGCCAGAAGAGTGCCTCCGTCAATCATGCTCAGGGGCTTTCATAACGTTCGATGTAAATATCACGGGATCTGAGGAGCACGTCCTCCAGGAGCGCGGACCATTTTTCCTGTCCGGCCTCGCTCTCAATCAGATCCTGACGAATCTCGAGTTCAAGATGAGGAATTTCTCTCTGCTCCCCATGCGTCGGAATCGTATAATCCGTGGCTCCGGTCAGGGCATAGGGCTCATTATCGCCCGTAAGAATGCCTTTCTCCGAAAGCAGATTAAGCACGATCCGCCCGAAGCGCGGATCATAATTATGCAGCACTCCCGCCAGCCACGGACGGCGATGTCCGCCCATCACGGGCGTGAAACTGTGAAGCGCCACAAGAAACGTTTCCCGACCGGCAGCCAGTCTCCGGTCCAGCTCCTCACGGATACGGTCATGATAGGGAGCGTGGATCTCATCCTCTCTCGCCGCTCTTGCCTCCGGCGTGATCGAGCGGTTGGCGGGAATGACGGTCCCGTCACTGACCTCAACGACAGAAGTCGGGTTGCCGGGAGCCCGATTACAGTCAATAACAAGACGGGAGTAGCTCTGCTCGATCAGCAGGGTCCCGAGCCTGTCCGCCAGACGACGTCCTGTGCCGTCAATTCCTATGTCCCAGCCGATGTGGCGGGAACGTTCGGCGGCAGAAACACCAAGATCAGCCAGCGCCTCCGGGATGGCGCGGCCGGCATGATCCGAGACCAGAAGGAACGGTGATCCGCGATCCCTGCCGAAGATATGGACGGGGTTCGGATCATCAGACATCAGAAGCGGCATAACGGGTTCCCGGAAACAGAGCACAGAGGCTGATACGTCTGGAGCCTGAGTGTTTAGCGTGGAAACGGCGGAGAGGAAACGATGCAGATACGGGCCGGCTATGACATTGCGTTTGAATTTCCCGCGCCGACACCTCTGGTGCTGATGCTCGACATCAGGCCCGAGCGGGAAAATGACCTGATCACACCGCAGAGGCCGGTTTTCGAACCGTGGGTTCCGGTGCAGCGCTATATTGACGGTTTCGGAAACCGCTGCACACGAATGCTGGCTCCCGCGGGTCATTTCCGGACATATGCGGAATTCACCGTTTATGACAGCGGACATCACGAACGCCAGGGATGGGGAACGTATCAGACCCCGGTGGAGGAACTGCCGTCAGACGTCCTCGTGTTCCTCATGGGAAGCCGCTACTGCGAGACCGATCTTCTGTCCGCAACGGCATGGTCCCTGTTCGGACATACCGCAGCCGGATGGGACCGGGTCCAGGCCATCACTGACTACGTACACAACCATCTTCTGTTCAGCTACGGCAATGCCCGCGTCACCCGCACGGCGTATGAGGCATGGCAGGAGCGGACCGGCGTCTGCCGCGATTTCGCACATCTTGCCGTCACGCTGTGCCGGGCCATGAATATCCCCGCACGCTACTGCACCGGATATCTCGGCGATATCGGTGTCCCTGCCCTGCCCGATCCGATGGATTTCTCCGCCTGGTTTGAGGTGCGGATGGATGGCAGCTGGTACACAATGGATGCCCGCCATAATGAACCCCGCATCGGGCGCATCGTTATAGCCCGTGGCAGGGATGCGGCGGATGTCGCGATCACGACGTCTTTCGGCCCCCATGCCCTGACCCGGTTTGATGTCATAACCTGGGAGGAATAACCGCAGCGGCAGGAAATGGTCCCTGCCGTATCAGGCCGATATTTTTGAAAACGGAGACCGGGTTCCCTGAGGCGTGCCAGCAGCAGCCGGACCCGCGACGATGAACATTTATACAGAGGCTGACCAGGACATGACATCCATAACCGCTCTCGTCACCGGTGCCACTGCCGGTTTCGGACACGCCGTAGCAGAGCGTCTCATCCGTGACGGATACCGCGTGATCGTTACCGGCCGCCGCACCGGGCGGCTGGAGGCTCTGCGGGACACATTCGGAGAAGCGGTTCTTCCTTTCACACTCGACATGACGGACACGGCAGCCCTCAAGGCCCTGCCCGACAGCCTGCCATCAGGCTGGCAGGAGGTTGATGTACTGGTGAATAATGCCGGGCTGGCTCTCGGCCTGGATCCGGCCCAGACCGCATCCTTCCAGGACTGGGAGACGATGATCGCAACCAACGTGACCGGCCTTGCCCTGATCACCCGCGCCCTTCTGCCCGGCATGGTCGCACGCAACCGCGGTCATATCGTCTCTCTCGGCAGCACCGCAGGGCGCTACCCCTATCCCGGAGCGAATGTCTACGGCGCCTCAAAGGCCTTCGTCGCACAGTTTATGGACAACCTCCGCGCCGATCTTCTGGGCACACGCATCCGCGCAACCTGCCTGGAACCCGGCCTGTGCGGCGGCAGCGAGTTCAGCAGCGTCCGGCTGGGCGACGACTCAAAGGCAGCCGAGGTCTATGCCGGAACGCAGCCCATCGTTCCGGAAGATATTGCTGAAGCCGTTTCCTGGGTGCTGTCGCTCCCGGCCCATGTGAACATCAATCATATGGAAATGATGCCCGTCTGCCAGGCATCCGCCGGTCTCGCCGTAAAGAGGAATATTGCATGAAACGCCTGAAGAGCAGCGAATATAAGCCCGCGGAACTGCGGGAAATGGCTGCACGTCTGACAAAACGCTACCGTGTGACGGATGGAGATTCGTTCCGCCTCAGCTCATACGACCCGCGCGACAAGGCCGGTCTGGAGATCAGCAAGAAAGAAGGAAAAGCCCTGCTGCGGCGGGCAAAATCCTACCTTTCGGATCTTCAGGATCTGCTCAGCGCCAATGCCACCTCCTCCATGCTCATCGTCTTCCAGGGCATGGATGCGGCGGGCAAGGACGGCACGATCAGGCACGTCATGTCGGGCGTCAACCCGCAGGGCGTCTCTGTCACATCCTTCAAACAGCCCGGCCCGCAGGCGCTGCTGCACGGATTTTTGTGGAGAATACACCAGGCCGCTCCCGCAGCCGGACGTATCGGTATCTTCAACCGCAGCCAGTATGAGGATGTGCTCGTTACAAGAGTGCATCCGGAACAGCTGCAGCATGAACATCTTCCCGGCAAAATCAATACGGAAGACTTCTGGCTGGGCCGTTATGCGGATATCAGCAATTTCGAACACTATCTGAGCCGCCAGGGAACCGTTGTCCTCAAGTTTTTTCTCAATATTTCAAAAAAAGAACAGAGAAAGCGTCTGCTTTCCCGCCTGAATACACCAGAGAAACAGTGGAAGTTCTCCCCCAGCGACCTTGAAGGCCGCAATTACTGGAACAGTTACCAAGACGCCTATCAGGAAGCCGTCCGGCATACCTCAAAAGATTTCGCACCCTGGATCGTTGTTCCGGCTGACCGGAAATGGTTTGCCCGCCTGGTGGTCATTGCCTGCGTGATCGACGCGCTGGAGCAGCTCGGGCAGACCGCACCGGATATCTCTCCGGACATGCGCGGCGCGCTGGACCAGTATCGGACCGCACTGATGCAGGAAACGAACTGATCTCGCACCGCAGCGCGGATCGTGCCAGGATGGGGGGATGAACAGCACGCCTTTTACACCCCGCTCTCAGTATCCCCTGCATCTCCGGGCCGCGGATGGCAGCTCCGGCGCGGCTCCGGTTCCTGCCCGTGAATCCCTTCCCCGCTGGGATCTCTCCGATCTCTATGCAGGCATTGACGATCCGGCAATCGAGGCCGATCTCGAAGCCGCCCGGGTGGCAGCAAAAGACTTTGAAGCGCGTTACAGCACGAAAATTGCCGGGCTGTCCGGAACGGAACTGGCCGATGCCATAGAACTTTACCAGAAGACAGAGGAAACGCTCGGGCGGGCGGGTTCGTATGCCTCGCTTATGTTCGCGGCCAGGACCGATGATGCGGAAACGGCCCGCTTCAGCCAGTCGATCAATGAGCGCCTGACGGAAATCTACGCCCATCTTCTGTTCTTCACTCTCGAAATCAATGTGATTGAAGAGACTGCCCTTGAGGAGAAACTGCAGGACAAAGCCCTGCAGACATGGCTCCCGTTTCTGCGGGACTCCCGGATGTACCGCCCTCACCAGCTTTCCGATGAGGTGGAGCGCGTTCTTCTGGAAAAATCCCCCGCGGGAAGTCAGGCCTGGCATCGCCTGTTCGACGAGACCATAACCGGGCTGCGCGTATCGATCGGCTCCGGAGTGCTCACGGTCGGGGAAGCCCTCAACCGGCTGTCATCTGCGGATCGCAAAGAGCGTGAGGAAGCCGGACGCGCGGTCGGCAAAACCTTTGGCGAGAATATCCGCCTGTTCTCTCTGGTCATGAACACCCTTGCCAAAGACAAGGCCATTGAGGATTCCCTGCGCAAATACCCGCGCCCCGGCTCTTTCCGCAATCTGTCGAACCGGGTGGAAGATGAGGTTGTGGACGCCCTCGTCTCGGCAGTCGTCGCGGACTATCCCCGCCTTGCGCACCGGTATTACGCACTGAAAGCAAAATGGCTCGGGCTGGAGAAACTGGAGCACTGGGACCGGAATGCTCCGCTGCCCGGAGACGATGACCGTCTCATTCCCTGGGAAGAGGCAAAGGAGCGTGTCCGGACAGCCTACACCGCTTTTGATCCTCGTATGGGTGAGATTGCGTCACGATTCCTCGATCATCCGTGGATTGACGCAGCCCCGGTTCCGGGGAAATCTGCCGGTGCCTTCGCGCACCCCTGCGTGCCGTCGGCTCATCCCTATATTCTCATGAATTATCACGGGAAAACGCGGGATGTAATGACGCTGGCCCACGAGATGGGCCACGGGATTCATCAGGTTCTTGCAGCTCGCCAGGGATATATCCAGTCCGCTACTCCGCTGACCCTTGCGGAAACCGCCAGCGTCTTCGGCGAGATGCTGACCTTCCAGTCACTTCTGGACAGCGAGACGGACCCGGAGCGCAGGCGCCGTCTTCTCGCGGGCAAGGTGGAGGATATGCTCAACACCGTCGTCCGCCAGATCGCGTTCTACCGTTTCGAGACCCTGCTGCACGAGGAACGCCGCAAGGGCGAACTGCTTCCAGAGCGCTTTGGGGAACTCTGGCGGCAGGTCCAGACCGAAAGCCTCGGCCCTGTCTTTAATTTCACTCCTGAATACGATGTGTTCTGGGCCTATGTACCGCACTTCTTCCATACACCCTTCTATGTGTATGCCTACGCATTCGGAGACTGCCTGGTGAATGCCCTTTACGGGGTGTTTCAGGACGGTCTCCCGGATTTCCGCGATAAATACATGGAGATGCTCGAAGCCGGAGGCACCCTGCGGCACAGGGAACTGCTTGCTCCGTTCGGCCTTGATGCGTCCGATCCGGAGTTCTGGCGTCGTGGCCTGGACGTGATCTCAGGCTTCATCGATCAGCTTGAGCAGGTGTGAGACAATGGCAGAGCGTGACCTGGACGACAGTGGCCTCTTCGGCGAATTCCGCCGCATGGTGCGGACAACAGGTACGGTTGGCGGAATTGCCGCACGCCTGGCCGGAAACAGACTTGGCATCCGCAGCGGTGGAAGTGCCCATGCAGAGGGTCTGAAACTGATCCTCGGCGGACTGAAAGGCCCGCTGATGAAGGCCGCGCAGCTGCTTGCAACGATCCCGGGCGCGCTGCCGGAAGAATATGCCGAAGAGCTTTCACAGCTTCAGGCCAATGCTCCGCCGATGGGCTGGAATTTCATACGCCGCCGCATGAGCGGCGAACTGGGCGCGGACTGGCAGACAAAATTCCGGCAATTCAGCCGCGAGGCAGCCTCCGCCGCCAGCCTGGGCCAGGTCCATAAGGCCGTTCTGACCACGGGAGAGACCGTCGCCTGCAAACTGCAGTATCCCGATATGACCACTTCGGTTGAGGCTGATCTGAAGCAGTTTCGTATGGCGATGGGTGTCTATCAGCGCATGGACAACGCTATCCGGCAGGAAGACGTGGTCGAGGAACTGACAGAGCGCCTCCGTGAGGAACTGGACTACACGCGTGAAGCCGCAAACATGCGTCTTTACGACGACATGCTGTCAGGCCGGACAGACGTCACCGTGCCGCAGCCGATCGCAGCGCTCAGCACCCGTCGTCTGCTGACCATGACATGGGCAGACGGGCGATCCCTCAAATCGGTCCTTGCCGAAAATCCCTCCCAGGAGATTCGCAACGAGATCGCAAAGGCACTTTTCTATGCCTGGTATATTCCGCTCTACCACTATGGCGTGATCCACGGCGATCCGCATATGGGAAACTATACCGTCCGGGCGGATAACGGCATTAACCTGCTGGATTTCGGCAGTATCCGGATTTTTGAACCCACCTTCATCAAGGCCATTATCGATCTGTGTGAGGCCCTGCGCCGCAAGGACCGCGATATGGCCGCCGAGGCCTATCGGGCATGGGGCTTTGAAAATCTGTCTTACGAGACGATGGATGTCCTCAACGAATGGGCGGAGTTTCTTTACGCACCGGCGCTTGATGATCGTGTGAGGGAAATTCAGGAAGGTCCTGGCGGAACATTCGGCCGGGAAATCATGACGCGTGTTCATGCAGGACTTCAGCGTACCGGCGGCGTAAAGCCTCCGAGAGCCTTCGTTCTCGTGGACCGCTCCGCCATCGGTCTCGGATCCGTATTCATGCGGATCGGCGCCAGGCTGAACTGGTGCCAGATGTTCCGGGAACTGACAGACGGTTTCGATGTCACCGCTCTCGCGTCAAGACAGACGGAAGCCCTGGAAAAAGCCGGAATTCCACACCTGACCTCCTGAACCACAGGCCGTAATGTTGCTTTTTGGCAACATTACGGGTCCGACATAAATATATGGTCACATTTCTCCCTTGTGAAAAGCGCAGGACTCCATAACCATACCGAAACGAAACCCGTTTCGTGTGCATGGAGAATTTTCCTGATCATGACGTCCCGCCGCCGGCTGTTCGCCGCCACAATTCTCGCCGTTCCGATGGTCAGCATGATCCCGGATACAGACGCTGAAGCAGCTGCCTCCCGTCATCACACGAAGGCTCATGGCCACTCTGCAGCGAAAACCGCTGCCCCTGCAGGCGCCCCCGCCACTGCAGCAGTAAAGAACAAAGCCCCTCTTCAGCCCTATCACTCGTCAGCCAATGAAGAGGTGGCCGTTCGCACGAACCGTCATGCTTCCGTCAAAAGAAAAGCGCGTGAAAGCACGTCATCGGTCTCCATCGTCACGTCAGAAACCCTGCAGCGTGCCGGTCAGATCAATCTTGCTGATGCCCTGACGAAAACCTATGCCTCCGTCAACGTGGAAGCCATGGGAAGTGACGCAGCGGCACTCGTCTCCTCGATCCATATGCGCGGTCTGAGTTCGAACCACGTCGTTGTTCTGCTTGACGGCCATCGCCGCCATACGACCGGCAATATGACTGCAGTAGGCGGGCCGAATTTCGGAACGACCGGCGTCGATCTCAACATGATTCCGTCTAACATGATTGACCATATGGAAATCATGGAAGATGGTGCCGCACCACGCTACGGCGGAGACGCACTTGCCGGCGTCATCAACATCATTACCAAGAAAACCAATCACGGACTGAGCATCAGCGGGCAGACCGGTGCCAATGCCTATAACGGTGACGGCTGGAACTATCAGCTGAATGCAGATGGCGGCTTCAAGCTCGGAAATGACGGTTTCCTTCATCTGTTCGGACAGATGTACCACGCGGACCATTTCGTCGCGAAAAATGCCCACGACCACCGGCTGCTGACCGGAGACGCTCTGCTGGCCCGTCCTTCCTACGCAGATTCGGGTCTGTATACCGGACCGGTAAATCTTCCGGATTCATCAAACAAAATCACAAGCACACCGGAAGAGACCCGCGAGAATTTCGGACTGGACTGGGAAAAGCCCCTGAACGAGAACGTCACGTTCTTCGGCAGCATCACCTATGCTCACCGGCATTCGGAAGCCTATGAGAACTTCCGCCTGCCGACCATTGCCCCCTCCCTGTGGCCCTATGGTTTCTCACCGCTGGAGACAATCGAGGAGAACGACTACGCGGCAACAGTCGGCGCACGCGGGAATAACTTCCTAGGCTTCAAATGGAGCGCGACCTCAACCTACGGTGCCGATTACAATAAAATCGGCAACAAACACACCGCCAACCCGAACATGCTGGCCTCCACCTGTTCGCTCGATCCTTCCAGCAGCTTCTACTCATCTGCAGGCTGCGGATGGTCCCCGACAACAGCTCTGGCCCAGAAATTCAATATGGCCCAGTGGACCAACGATCTCGATTTCAGCCGCAGGTTCAGGATGACGAAAAGCATCCCTGTCGACGTGTCCTTCGGCATGGAGCACCGGCTTGATTCCTATCAGATGTGGGCGGGTAACGCGCCTTCCTATATCCTGGGCGGAACACAGGGTTTTGCCGGTCTGATGCCTGCCAACGCAGGTAAATGGTACCGTAACGTCTGGTCCTGGTATCTTGATGGCACGTTCCACTTCACCAAAAACTGGGTAGTGGATTTTGCAGGCCGCTTTGAGCATTATACCGATGCGGGCAACGCAGAGATCGGCAAGGTCTCCACGCGTTATGACGTGACAAAATGGCTTGCCCTGCGTGGCACGATCAATAACGGCTTCCGCGCTCCGACCCTTGCGGAGCAGCATTACAGCTCCATGAATGTCGGACCGACCAGCGCCGAAGGCCTCCTGGCAGCGGACTCCGATGCAGCCAGAGCAATCGGCGGCGGCAAACTCAAGGCCGAGCGTTCCACAAACGTTTCAGGTGGTATCGTTGTAGAGCCGCTCAAGGACTTCAATGTCGAGGTCAACGTCTATCAGACCGATATCCGTGACCGTATCGGCATGGGAAATGTCATCAGCGGTCCTTCAGCGATCAATGCTCTTTCAAATCTCGGCTTTGAACGTCCCGCAGGTGTTTCCGATCAGGGCGTGTCAGCGTACAGCATGGTCAACGCTGGCAGCACCCGCACACAGGGCCTGGATATCACTGCCGATTATACGTTCCGCATGCGCCGGTATGGTAATCTGAATCTGTCCATGTCGCTGGATCTCAACCGGACAAGAATGCACCACACCCCTGGCGGCAATACACTGAACGCACAGACGATCGGTTATCTGACAACCGCCTACCCACGCAGCAAGATCATCCTGAACGCCTACTACAACGTCGGAAAATGGGATGTGAACATCCGTCAGACACGCTGGGGTCAGACAACCAACATGCTGTCCTATCAGGACTGGGCTCCGGCCGCGCTCCAGTACTCCACCACCGACTTCTATCAGTTCAAGAATACGCCCCGCTGGCTGACGGATCTTGAAGTCGGATATCGTGTCAATAAACAGTGGCATCTTGCCGTCGGTGCCAACAACATCTTCAATATCCGCCCCCGCAGGGTTCCGAATATCGTCAACTACCTCGGAGCAAAACCCTACGATATTTCATCATCCCAGATCTCAATGACCGGCGCGTATTACTACGGGCGGATCAACGCAAATTTCTGATACATCACGCTCATTACCGTTCCTCAGAAGCCGGGAATTTTTTCCCGGCTTTTTTTATTCAGAATCATACATCCGACCGCTTGACGGCACCTCCGCTCTCACATACAACTCCACCTGTCCACGCTGTCCCGTTCGTCTAGAGGCCTAGGACACCGCCCTTTCACGGCGGCAACACGGGTTCGAATCCCGTACGGGACGCCAATCTTTCCAATGACTTAGAGTTTCGGTCACGGAATGATTGACTGCTTTTGGGCCCGCCTTGGGCCCATCGCCAAAAAAGACGATAAGCACATGGTCCCAATGGGCCCATGAAAAGGCTATGCTGGGCCCAGGCGAGGCTCACCATGAAAGACCGAATCACTTCTGCCAAAATCGATCCCGCAACAGGCCGCGCTCTTCCCGCAGGCGTGGAGTATCGCGGTAAGGGCCAGTATCGAGCCCGCAAGCGTATCGCTGGCGGAGAGCGGATCCATCAAACCTTCACCTCGGCCAAACTGGCCCGACGCTGGCTGGACACGACGTCCGCCAAACTGGAACTCGGACAGTTTGAGGACACGCGCCCACTGGAACGCCAGACCGTCCGCGAACTGGTCGACCGTTACGTGCGCGAGGAGATGCAGACCCGGGAGAATGATCGCAAAGGTCACATCCCCTCCATTCTCCAGGACGAGATCGCACAGCTTGCGCTGGTCGATCTGACCCCGACGGCAGTTCGCGGCTTCCGGGATCGGCTGGCTGAGAAATATAGCGCCGCAACGGTCGTCAAACGGCTCAACCTGCTGGCCGCGATCTGCCAGCATGCGATCGCAGAGTGGGACCTGCCCTTTTCAAAAAACCCGGCTGCCGCAACGGCGGTCAAACGTCCCGCTGGCGCAGACAAGAAGCGCAACCGTCGTCTCATCGGCGATGAATACAACCGCCTTCTGGAAGCCATGGCAACATCGCCCTGGCCCGATGATGTCGTATTCGTCCAATTCGCCATTGAACAAGGCACCCGACGGGAGGAAGCCCTGACACTCCGCTGGCGTGACATTGACTTTGATCGTCACGCCTTGTCCTTGGGAAAAACGAAAACCATGCATCGCGCCATCGAACGTGGCCCGGAAATCCGTCCCCTGACACCCGGTGCGGCCCGCCTGCTGCGGACCCTTCAGGCACAACGCAAATCCGCCCGACCGGGCGATCTCGTCTTTGACATTGGCAGCAAGGACGCTTTCTCCGTCCGGTTCGGGCGGATGACGAAGAAAGCAGGTCTCAGGGATCTCACGTTTCATGACCTTCGCCACGAAGCGACGAGCCGTCTCGCAAGGATTTACACGAACCCCCTGGAACTTCGCCGCGTGACGGGACACAAGGATATCAAGTCCCTTGACAGGTACTATCAACCCCACACGGAAGATCTAGCCGCCAAAGCCATCGCATATGAAAAGCGTAACTTTGTCGATAAAGAATAGCGTTTCCGTCAGGCTGTCACGAATGACAGCCTGATCAGAGCTACAAGCAATAGTGCTGCGATCACAATCCAGAAACTGAAATCCGGACTGAAGAGCAAACTCTCCCCTCGCCCCCGCCGCTTTTTCCGAAGCTGCTTTCTCTCGGTCTCAAGGAGCTTCCGCTCAAGGAAATCATCCAGATCCTCAACACGAAAACACCGGACCCGGCCAATTTTCAACGACCGAATTCCCAACGCCTCATGCTGGTTCCGCAACGTTCCTTCAGCGATTCCAAGATGCAACGCCGCCGCAGCGTAACGTAACGATCCACGAGGCTCTATTGCGACAGTTTTTCTTTTAGCCGCTGACATGATGATGCTCCGGTTTTGGGAAACCGATCGAACGTCGGATCCGGCAAGGCAGTGCTTTCAGATCTCCGTCATCCGCTGTTGTTCTGGACATTGTCACAACCTCCATGAAGGGAAGCTGACTTCACTCGATGCTCGGGACTTGAGCCTCGAATCATGCGCCTGTTTCCCTGTCTATTCAGGGTATGAGACATTCCTGAAACGGCAAGACGGTTTTTTCGCAATTTTTGACATCGTTCGATTGCGCTCCGGATACCAAAACTGATGTCATGCGCTACCATTCCTGGCGTGGGAGCTCCGGTTCCGGTCACCCCACGCCTCAGACATCGGTCCTTCTTAGAGCGACATCTCTCAGTCACTCCCGTCGTCAGCGATCCGGTCCACCAGAGACTGGCACAGTGCCTTCAGGTCTTCTGGACGCGCCAGCAGGTCGAGAAAGATGCAGACTGGGGTGATGCCAACACGGCGGTAGAAGGCTTCGCGCCGCTCGAAGCGCTCCAGCCCCCGGCGCTCATGATCGTTGCGGGTGATGCGGTTCACACCGCAGCAGCCGATCACCTCGATGAAGCAGGCGGCATCCCGACGTCGCAGCGTCAGATCTGCTTTCTCGGGCCCCATATCAGGCATGATCGGCTGGTGAAGATCGATCTCCATATCCTCATGTTTGAGAGAATCCAGTATCTGATACACGATACGTTCAGGCAGGGATTCCAGTATCTTGCCATCCGACGCTGTGGTTCCCGTGGACGGCAGATCTGGCCAGCGAGCCCTTGCCTGGGTATCGACGCGCGCCCAGTCCCGCTGACCGGACTCACCGATGAACACCAGATGTTGGCCGGCCGGGCCGAGATACCGGCAGATGACCTCGCTCGGTGGGGCGCCGAGGGCACGGGCCAGGTCCCGATAGGTGATGAGATCGGCCTCGGTGGGATGAAAACGGGACGGCGTGGCATCGCCTGAAGAGAGAAACATTGTTTATTGTCCTTATGAAACGAAATCAGACGCGACATGAGCGCGCCTGTTGAGGGAAGAAATGGGTGTGAATGTGGGCGAGGATGGAGAGCGTTAATCGCAGCCTGAGCCTTCGCCATCCAGGATTTTGCTGGTCACGCACCGGACTTTGCGACCGATCATGCGCGTCAGAATGACGACGCCCTCCAGGATACGGTCGTCCGTATTGCCTTCGAGCGATTGGCTTATGGCAAAGTCAAGCAGCCGGTGCAGGGCCACGAGCTGCATAAGATCCGCCTCCACTACAGAAGAAGTAGTTGTATGATCAGACATTGATTTTCTCGTTTACAAGTATTGCGGGACGAGGAACCCACACGCAAAAAACCGATACCAGATCGGATAAGAACAAAATCCTTTGGGGAATTTAGGGTGTGAGACCTCAAAGCCCGGGAAAAATCAGGATCAGATCACACAATAAAAACAGACCAAGAAATACTGCACCGTCAACCGCACCAGAGCTCGCAAGACTCGTTTCTGAAAAACACCAACTTAATCCGTTATAGATTCGAACTGATCCTGCCGACCTGAAAAGCGTTACTGTTTTTTGGAGCGCTGGCGTGCCCGCTTCCGCGCGGCCGCGACCTGGGTGTTCTTTGCAACGTCCGTCCGCTGGGCTTCAGACATCAGGGCGGCGATCACACGGCTTCTTACACTGGCACCCTCAAGGTCCTAGACAGTCTGGCCGCTCGCGTACCGTGCGTGATGAGACCAGTTGCGACCGAGGGGATGCAGCTGCCCACTGCTCTTGCAAGCCTCGCCGGACAGAGCGGCGAAGATCTCGCAGCTCTGATTGTCAGCTTCCATGACGACGCGACGACACATGCCGGAATGGTCCGGGCTGGACGACGCTTTATTCGAGGGCGACATGATCAGGCTGTTGTGGCAGAGGCTCTGAAACCAGTCGCCGCAGGTCAGACAGACATACGAAAGTGTGGATAATCGGAAGCTACTACAATCCAAAATAACAAAAACCTGTATCCTGATGTCAGGGAACGGGTTTTTGTCGGTTCCCCTGAAAAGGGGATATAACAGTCGTCAAAGTCGACTAAACTTCTGGACCTTTAGATAATTCGCGTCAGATGGTGCTGGTCGGGTCGCGCCCAGAATCAGTGAGGATGCATGTCAGAGCATTCGCTCATCCTTTTACTGGGAAGGAATGAATCTACGCCTATCGTTCAAATCCCCCGCTCCGGTCTTTTTTACGCGATTGGACCTGTTCTTTCTTCTTCCTCTTTTTTAATTGTTTCTCCTCCTCACCGTCCTGTTCCTTCGCTTCTGTGGCGTTCCGGAATGCACGCTGTGCAACGCGCGTCTGTTCCGCCAGAGCCGCTATTATTTTGTGCATGATCTCCAGGTCGCCGCCACTCTCTTCAATGACCATATCGGTCAGCTCATTCATTCTCTCACGGAGACGGTCAACAATACTTAGGGGCACGGATGAATCAGCTTTCACGCGTGGCGTGACCTTCGATGAAGGGGTCTCTGGAAGCTCTTTCCCGGCTCCCGGCTGCGGCAGTGACGTTTCCATCTTCTGGAGAACCTCTTGCTGTTGTGGGCATTCGGTTACAAACGTCGGCGGCAGTTCGTTCCATGATCTGTCTGCTTCATCGAACAAAGACCAGTTTTCCGCTGCTGTTCGCTCTACCCACACCGTGCCGGTTATTTTGCGCGCGAATACGGCATTTCGTTTATGCGCAATCCCACCAATTGCAGCGACTTCCTCCTGCGCAGCCTGACGGAGCAGGCGACGGGCGAACTCCCGGACATCTGGTGCCTCATTTTCGGGCTCCCGCGTCGCCTCCAGAAAAAGCGCAAGCATTTTCAGAGCTGCTTGATCAGCAACATTAGCTGTCATCCGCTGCTGTACTGTTCCAAAAAGCTGACGTGATGTCGCCAGGCCGGCACTTTTGAGAATATCCTCCGGTTTGATCCGGCCCGAAAAAATGTCTTTGTGGAAGACGTGTGGCCCTAACGGCCCTGTCCGCCGAAAGCCAACTCTGCGTTGGCTTTTTACCAACGCTTTCCAGGCCATAAAGCGCTGATTGGCCGTCTGTTCACTTTCACGATTGATACGCTGTCGGGTTGCGTGCTCGTCACGGACCACATAGCCCTTCGCCGCCTGCTTGTCCGCAATGATCCGACGTGTATGCGGCATGGGCTCAATATCCAACCCCATATCTTTATAAGATCTGGGATCGTAGCGCACCGGAACGCCATGGGAGGACAGGACGATATTGGCCGTCTGCGCATATAATTCCCGCAGTCGCTCGGGATACTTCCGGCCACTCATCGTGCGATCCTTGTTCTGCTTGAAAGGGCGCTTTGTGACGTAATGCCGCGAGGAATCCCGCTCACGGGTCGTGATCGTAAAATCCCAGACCTGTTCTCCCGTCTCGGGATTGGTCATTTTTCGGGCCGGGCGGTCGGTGAAAACGATGTGAGCATGATAGTTCCGATCATCATTCTTGCCCGTAGGCCGATGAATAGCAGCCCAGTAGGGAATTCCATTTTGCTCGAAAGCGTCCCGGGTAAACCGCCTCACAATTTCGGCTCGAATGGCGTCATTGGCCTCATGTGGCAACTCCAGAACGAGCCGGTGTTGGGTGCGGCCATTTTTCGCTTCGGTGGCGTGAACCTGTTCCCAGAAGGATTGCCGTTCGGCCATCGTGCTGCCGATGGTCCCGAACGATGCCAGCCCCTCATCCGACATCGTCTTAATCGGATTTTCAATATACCGTTGCGCCATTGGCGCCGATCCATAGGAACTGTCCTGCGCACGAGACACTGGCAATGGCCCCGGCTCCGCGACCACCCCTTCACGCTCGACATAAAGCTGGTGCGCCCCTTCCGTCGTCGTAGCGCGCCGATGCGCCTTTCTTGAGTTACCAGCTTTTCCCTTGGTGCCCGACGAACTAACACTTGCCTTTGAGATCCAGGTCAGACCGAGATGGAATGGTATCCCTCCGGTGTCCGGAGCCGAAAGGCGGAGTGAGGGCACATTGCGAAGCTGGCGACTGGTTGTGCACAGCGCCTTCTTAACAATGCTACGAAGGACTGATTTCGTTGGGGTCTGCAGGACGGCCTGAAAGTCACCCCTTTGGGCATTCGCCTTTTGTCTCGCCAAACGGTCGGCGCGTTCGATGATACGCGTGACCACTGCCGCGCTCGCTGCTCGTATGAGACTCAACTCAGATTTCGGGTAGTACGCCATACGCCGTGATTCCCTTCCTCTCAGAAGCGTAAACGCACTCTCCCAGATGAAAAGATACATTTTTGAGCAACGCCGTCCGCATGCCCCGCAAATCGGAAAAATGACGTCAGCACAGCGCAGGCAGGGTCAATGACGCCATTCCTGAAGTGTCATGAGCCAGAAGCAAAGGGAGCCGAACCTGTTCGGCGATAGAACAAGAAAAAATTCAAAAAAAATCCAGCAAATTCATATGCATCCAGAGGATGCGTATGAATTTGCGGTAGCGTGCCTTCACACGCCCAAAAACCAAAACACGCCAGAAAAAGGAAAAATGGCTGTTTTCTGACGTTTTCTAGGATTCATGACGTCAATGACGCTTTGCGTGACGCCTGTCATGACGCCACAGATGACAGGTACTGACAGTGTCACTGGCCCCATGACACCATTTGAGGTGGTGTCATGACGCCGTCATCCCGGCCTCTCAGGGAGCACCAAAGGTGCGATAGAAATGACACCCACGTGACACCGTCATGACGGTGTCACCACCTCATTTAACCGTCAAAACACAGTTTTACGAAAAGCGCTAGTTGCACCAGCCCCCCCTCTCACCGGACGACGAAGATGCCGAACCATCCTTCGTTTGCAATGATGACTGCTTCCAAACTTGATATTCTGGTCCCTCTTTGATTGATAAAAGCTCATTTTTTCTGGTTGATGACTGACGGAACGACCGTGCTATCATTCGATCGATTTTTCCACGAAGCCAAGCGTATTGGCGTTTTCGACTAGCGTCCTCACCTTGGCACGATCGAGGCCGCCCGGCACCTCAGCTTCGATTTCAAACCTAAGCTTCACCTGACTATCTGGAAGTGTCGTGAGTTGCTCGACAATCGCTTCGACAACCTGATGGATGTCCCTAGCCGGTCGTTCGGGCGAGATCATGACTGCCCCTATGAATCGGGTTGGCTTTTTCTCTGAAGTAGGTGAGCCCTGCGTTCCTTCTGGTTCACCTTCTGCCTCCAGTGGTGTTCCTCTGGGCTTTTTTGGGCCATCAGTAGTCGATTCAGGTTGCGCAGAAGTCGGTCTGTGTGCTTCGGCAATGTCGGGATTCACGATGACGCTATCACCATCAATGACCACAATAGCATTACTAGCCCGCTCGATCGCCAGGCCCACATATGTATCCGTCTTCTCATCCCATCGCTCAGCATAAGCGAATGGGCCGGGTAACATACCACTGATGGATGCTTGCACGGCTTTAATCAGAACCTCTTGGTTCTTCAGCCGCGGCAGGTAGATGTAGCGATTAATGTATTCCCGCAGATCCTTTAGTGAAAGGTGCGGCTTTCCGTTCCATATATATTTCTGGAGATCGCGATCAAGACGCGATGGTCCCAGCTCGACGAGCAGGCCCTCTTCAGCCACCAGCTTTTTGCTCGCGCGAGTCAGCAATCCGTCTTGCGCTGGAATTTTTCCGGATACCCACTCCCAATCTGCCTGTGCACTCTCCTGAGCAGGATAGTGTAAATAGCACCACGCTTCTTTTAGACGCGTCTTCATTGTCTCGTTGGCTTCGGCAAGCTTTGTTTTGGCGAGTGCACTGTCGCTTTGAGTGAGGTTTAGCCGCTCTGTATCGCGGACAATCTCGCCCCAGGCAAGGAAGGCGCGTACGGCATCTTTCAAATGCTCAAGCTGACGATTTTCCGCAGCGATGAATACCAGCATGTTGCGATAAACGCGAGGCATGCTGCCGCGCTGTGTAAGTATGTCCTTTGCCTCGACGAGTGCTTCGGAACCGTCACGTCCATTATGCGGATACTTGACGCCCAGCACGACGGCACGCACTCCGCCCGATTCATCAGGAACTTCTGACGATGAGGCAGGCGCGACCTGCACGGCATCGAAATGCCCCCGATCGGTAAGCCCGTTCACATATTTGCCAAGTTGCGCATCGATGGTCACGTCGACGAGCGCTGTTTCGATCTGCGCCGCTTTGTCCGCTGCGATACGATTGAGGCTGGCAGACATAGAATACCAATAGCGTCCGAGATCGGCGTGCATAAACTTGGCCTGGTTGGTCAGTCGTCTCAGCGCATCACCGAAGATCGCCGGACGCTCGCCTGGCTGCACGACCCCCAAATTGATCTGCTTGTCATCAAGGCCGGTATTTTGTTGCTGGTGCGTCGGCGCCGTTCCCATGAAGATCGCGCGCGCAACGCGCCTTGTCGCCGAATAACGGTTTAGGTTTGGTGCCGACTGGTCAATCTTGTATGGTGTGGATGCTGTGCCATCAACATCGCCAGCGATGATCGACTGCCAGGTCACATCAAGATAGTGCAGCAACTCCGGTTCCACGCGCGGCGAACTAACCGTAACGCTGCCGGGCATGATCATCACCGAAGGATCGTTGCTCATCCAAAGCTCGTGAATGGTTTGCGCCATCAGACGCAGGACACCGCGTGTGCGCTGGAATTTTTCCAGAGATCCCCAACTCGTATAGAGTTGATCAAACAATTCGGGATGGATGGGATAGGCTTTTATAAGCTTACGCCGGTAGTCCTCATCCGCACAGCCTTGCGGGAAATCGTTGGTATTTTCGCGATATAGTTTGGAAAATTGCTTCAATGTGTTGTCGCGGTGATGAAACTTATCGCCAGGTATTTCCTTAAACAGCCGCCGCCGGACGATCTCGTAGCTCTCTTCCTGACTTGCCGGCCGCCATGAGGATTCCACTCGACTAAAGGTTTGCTTGAGGCGCGCCAGTGCTTCCTGACCGCCTTCACCACCCACCTCAATCTGCGAGGCTGGCAACGAAGCAACCAGCAGCGTACCGGGGCTGGCTTTGACTGCCTCGGTCAGCGACTGGACAAATGAAAGGTTGGCGTCGAACGAGCCAGCCGGCAATCCGTCAACTTTGTAAATTTGGCGCAGATAGGCGACCCATTCGTCAATCAGGATCAGGCAAGGTGCATATGTTTTGAATAGCGCCTCAAGCAGGTTCGATCCCGGCGCGATACCGCTCGCATCGTTCTCGGCGACCATGTCGAAACCGTCCGGCCCGCCAAGCTGCCATGCCAGTTCACCCCAGGTTGTACGGATCTTACGACCACCTTCGGCATTGAGAACATCCTGCGGCCCGCGCGATGTGCCGACTAACACAGCGCGTTTGATGTCTTTCGGAACGCTCAACCCCTGCTTGTCCAGCAACTGGTCGAGCCCAGACAAATCATGGGCCGGGATCGGGCCGGCCATGTGGTAGAGCGCTAGCATTGAGTGCGTCTTACCGCCGCCGAAATTCGTCTGCAGTTCGACGACCGGATCGCCGCCGGTACCTGAGAGCCGCCGAGCCGCTCCAATTAGAAGCGCGCTAAGACCTTCGGTCAGATAGGTCCGGCTGAAAAACTGCTTCGGATCGCGATACTCAGCCGGTGCGCTGCCTGAATATACTTTGGCAAGGTCGGCGGCGAACTCGGCTTGCTGGAACTCGCCAGTAGCGACATCCTGATGTGGCTCGACCACCTCACGCCATGGCAAAAGCCCTGCCACAGTCTCAACCGAAATGTCGAGGCGCTGGGTTTTCCGTCGTTCCTCATTGCGCTGAAGCTCGGTGAACTTTGTGCGCAGGATCGTGTCACGCATCTTACCGAGTTGCTCCGCCGCCTCCCCAGCGCTGATCGCCTCCATCAGGCGGCGCATGGAATCGAGCGCACGTTCGGCATCATCGTACGTGAAGGTCTCGTTATGCGAGAGCTTGTTGCGGACATCACCCAGCTCGTTGACCAACGAGCGTTCGGCGCGGCCAAGGACCGCCTTGAATGCTTCGCTCCAAAACCGGTCCATCGCATTGAACAGCGCGGCCTGATCCCAACCAATCTCACCATTGCTGCTGGGGCGCAGGTTCGGCAGTTTTTCAAGAACCTGGACCTGCCAGTATCCTTTGAGGGAGGTTTCTAACCTCTTTTCGACGAAGGGGATTAATGCTGCCGGGAGCAACTCCATCCCTTCAAATACAGATTGACGCGTGCTTTTTGCCACGTTCCGTTCCCCCTCAAATGTCCAGCCGGATCTGACGATCGCCGCTGGTATCGTGGATAGCCGCAGCCGCATTCGTCAGTTCGGCCCAGTCGGCGATCAGAGCGTTATAGGCGGTCGCCTCCTTCGCATCCTTTCGCTTGTTGGCGCTGATGTCATAAAGACAATAGGCCAGATCCTTCACAGCCTCGGCCTGGCTCCCGATCTTCTTCAGTAACACGGCCGTATCATGCGAAATGCCATCCTTCTCATGTGACTTGACGAGGTGCTGGAGGCACTCCCACACCGTCAAGTGGTCATCCCTTTCCGGGTCCCAATTTTCATCGAGTTCGTCGCGTGTCAGGATACGAACCTTGCCGGCTGCGCTTTCGACAATCCCTGCGTGCTTGATGCTTTCGACCGAGATGCCACGGGCACGGGCAAGGTTGTCGGCCACGCCATAGTCCCCTTTGCCGTTTCCGTTTTGCTCGAACCAGGTAATCGCAAAGCGCGTGTCGGGATCGAATTCTCCCTGAATGCCGCCAAGATATTCGTCGAGTTCTCTATTGATGAGTTGAAGCGCAGTCTTCACGCTCATAGGACTGTCATCGGATTCCAGTACCGCCTTGTAGCGCGAAAAGACGCCCATACCGGGCCCGATGGCTGATTGCGGCATGTCGGCCGGGGCAATGTTGGCAGCCTGAAGTTCGGCAATGGCAGGCGGCAGTTCTCGCTTAAGGGCACGGATGAATTCTGCCCGCGTGATGACCTCTGCCGTGGAAGCCTTTTTGCGACATACGAGAACCACCGAGGTCGCAAGTGCGTTAGCGCCCACACTGATCGTTCGCCCCGCGCGTTCAGTGCGGACAGGCCAGGTTCCTACAACGGAGAGACCCGAAAAAATTACGGCTTCAAGGAAGGTTGCCCAACCCGATGACGTCAGGCCCTCTTCAGATACCTCACTTTGTTTGAATGCATAATAAATAGTAGCAGGAAGATCGCTGTTTACTTGAGTAACGATATTTGAAAATGCCTCCGACATTCCATTTAGAAAATAATCTTCCGCGGCTCGGCGGTTTTTATGCCGATGCGGCATTGCGACCAACTCATCCGATTTAGGAACCGCTATAGTCGAAAATATTTCCGGAAAAATGTCACCGACCGACTTCTTCAACCATACATAAAAATAGTCGGATAGATCCGCATATCCGATGTTGTCATAGTATGGCGGGTCGGTCGAAAGGCTGCTTGCAGATGGTAATACTGTAAAACGGGCATCCGCTTGATTCACGCTGCCGGTGCCGATTGCAGGAAGTTCGGATAGGGCTTTGACCACCCAATCAACAGCTCCTCCAAAATTCCCTGTAGATGAACTGAACACATTGCATTCGGCAAAATCCCATGTCATTGCGATTGCTTGGCGGGCGAAAGTAAACCTTATGAAGCCACTCGTTGCCCAAGTAGCAATCGTACTCCAGGCGTCTGCACATCTATCAATTGCGCAAGCAAGATAAACGCGAACGGCATTAGCGTAATTCTCCGGATCAATCGCATCGATGGTGTTGCCTGTAATCAAGTCTTCAAGAATTTTTTCTTTCAGCTCCTTCGCAACATCCACAAATGTGGTCAGAGCGATTGCTTGACGATCCGTAAAGGCATCTCCCCAGGTTGTCATGCCATACATCGGCAATCGATCAACCTCATGAGAAGGTGTCGTAACTAACTCCTCTGGCAGCCATTTTGGCTTCTCAAGGAACGCCGTTTTTTCCATATCAGCTGTTGGCGAAATGAACACACGTCCTCGCGTGCCTTCCACCACGACCGCCATGAGCCGCTGACCCAAGCCACTCTTTCGGGCCATTTCTCTGATATAATTGAGCGGCATTGCAGTGTTTGAGACAAGACACCGGCCGCCCTGCCTGCTGACAGTGCCCGCAAGCTTGGTAGCGTCGGGTAAACCACCAGTCCGCACTTGAAAAGTGTATTGTTTGCCGCTCACAACCGGCTCAACCCAAGCGCTGTCGCTCAGTTGAAACGACCGAACCAGCGGAACTTCAACACCTGCAAAGGCCGGGTCCGGACTTGGAACAGTGCGTGCCCAAATCCATGCAACAACGGTTCCTCTGCCACCGCCAATCTCCTTCGGCAGATCGACCTGCGGGTAGAGATGACCGATGCGCTTCCAGGCCGTCTCGCGCATCCATTCGCCATAGTATTTGACATCTTCGGCGAGGCCCTCGGCGTTGCGATAAAACTGCCTGTCTTTGGCGCCGGGATGGATCGGCTTCATGTCTTTGAATTTCGGCGGTATCTCGATCATCGCCTTACCAATCATCACCGCGACCGGGTTCAGGTCAGACCCATAAGCGGGTAGACCGAGGCGCTGTGCCTCCAACGGGATCGACCCGCCGCCCGAGAACGGATCATAGACCGGCGGCATTTCGCCGCCGCAGCTCTTGCGGATTTCGGCACGGGCGCGCTCCAGCACTTCCTCGTTGGTTGAGTTCTCCCACTTCACCAAGTCCTCAATGACGGCGAACAACCGCTTGCGTTCGGTCTCCTGTGCCTCAAGCGTCGGGAACTTTTCAAGGTCGCTCGACGGATCATCGACAAGCTGGGCGAACAACACCGCCCGGCAAGCCGCTAACGGCCGCCGCGCCCACCACAGATGCAGCGTGGACGGATGCCCATGCCGGATCGACTTCTCTCGTACCGACGCTGCATTGATCGCTTCCAGCGGGATGGCGACTTCGATGAGTTTCTTTTTATAGGGGTGTGTCATGCGAATATCTCGGGGAAAATGTCGACTGGCCAAATTACGGTGGCATTCGGGTTACAAAATATCAGATAAAGTGGCGTGGGAGTTTCTTCAGCCATTATTCCAGAATGCTTCATAAGCATAATTGCACTAATAGCTGAGGGAATACTCACAGCTCCCCGGCGTAACTGATGGCGGATCTGGTATTCTGTTGGACCAAGAAACCTACCCACATAGATTACGCCAAGCGTTGGGGTCCCACTCCGAGACTCAGCCGCAAGTTGCCGCTCTTGCTTGCGGAGAACACGATCCAGAGCGCCAGTAAACTCGAAATCAACGGTATCAATATGTATATGACCTGGCTCTTCGAGAGCGTTTTGGATTTCACAGCTCTTTGCATTGTCCGATAACTCCTTCACTTCGGCAACAATACGTATTCCGTCTGCGTGGATTTCGTAATCAGGACTAGGAGCTTGTGATTCAGAGATTTTCTGGATGTCATAGCCTAAACGCTCTTCACAGACATGCCAGAACAACCCTTCCGAGTGGGTATTCCAAATGGTCGTCATATTGGGCTTCCCGCACGTTCCAACAGGCGTTTCAAGTCAAACTGAATAGCGGTTTCGAGAAATGACGGCTCTCGTTCGACGAGTGGACCACGCACATAGCGCGGGGCTTGCGCAATGCCATTCGTCACGGAAACAATCGCTAGAATAAATTTTTCTGGTTCGTTTAGGGAGGTGATGATCTCTTGCCGTGTGACCATCAGGGAATCTGCCCCGTCAATCCGACCCTTGACCTCGATGAAACGCAGGTGGCCTGATTTCGGATCGTGGGAAGCGATGTCATAACCGATCTTCTGGGCGGAGACGTCAGCCGGTTCGTTGCCCAACGATCGTTCGGCCGCCATGACTGCGTCCATTGCCGCAAGCTCAATTGCCCGACGCGCAGCTGGATCTACCGCGAAATGGTCCGGTATGCTTGGTGCCTGCCGTGCTTCAAGCAGCCCACGCGGGATAACGACCATACCGCCCCGTACCCGCGGCGGTTGCGATGAGATGAATCGCTCCCGCTCAAGCTGGTCCATACGACGCTTCTGCCGATCCGCCAGTTCTTCGGCCCGGCGCTGCGCGTTCTGCCAGTTCACGCGCGTTTTCTTGCCGGCACGTTCCTCTTCCTTTAGCTCGAAGGCGCGTGAGTCCCAGTAGTTGATCTCTTTCTTGAGCCGTGCGCGAACCTCCTGCTCGACCTTCTCGATCTCCGGCAAACGCCGAGCCTTAACTTCGGCGACATGGCGCTGGGCCAGTTCGACCGTCGCAAACCGGATAGCTGCCTTTTCAAGATCGGTGGTCAGCCAACTCTCGTCAAGAAGATCACGCACACAGGCGACCTCTTCCGGCTGAGCTGGTCGCAGATTCAAATGAGGCGCGATTCCAGCATTAACAGTGTCTCCTGCCTTGTCGATGGCTACGAACTGAAGCCGCTGCGAAATAACATGCGGCTTGCCTGCACTGGTGACACGTCCGTCCTGGACCGTATGCTCAAGCAGAAAAATTGCCGATAGCGCGTCGCCTGCGTCGGTGTCGTCTACCAGGATCGCCCCTTGCCGCATGATCTGCTCATACTGCTCGCGGATTAGACTGATTACCGCTTCGAGCAACGGATGGCCGGGACAGACGAAGGCTGCGACGGGCTGCTGGTTGATCTTATCCTTCTCGAAGCATATCCGCTCATACTGAGTTTGAAGCGGCGCACCTGTTCCGATCTGGCGATCCCGCTCGCGGATACGCACCGGAACATGAGTGATTTCCCAACGTCCATCCTCGCGACGCTTGATCCGGCCACCCAGATTCTGAAACGCCTCGACGAAAAAGCTCTGGATGTGATGCGGTTGTAGGCGCAGCGCCTCGGCGCGTTCCATTTCGAGCCTCAGCTCCTCGACCTTCGCCTCCGGCATCGCGTCGTTGGTAAGAGCGCGGCGCCGCAGCAGTTCGAGTAGGTGCCCTTGATCGACCGCACCATCAACCTGTTGGAAAAGACGCGCTTTCACGTCCTCCTGCTCGCCATACTGGATCGCCTCGAACAGCAAATCCTTCAGTGCTACCCCTTCAAACAATTCGCCAAGCACATCGTAAACACGGCCGCCCAGCGCCTCGCGCGCAGCTTCCAGTTTCTCCAGCAATCGCGCATAAACCTCACCCTCACGGGTATCAGCCGCGACGAGATTCCAGAGATGACAGACCTCGGTCTGACCGATGCGATGGATACGGCCGAAGCGCTGCTCAATCTTGTTAGGATTCCATGGCAGATCGTAGTTAACCATGAGATGACCGCGCTGGAGGTTCACACCTTCACCTGCCGCATCATTGGCGATGAGGACCAGCATGTTCTTGTCCTGCATGAAGCGCTCAACGACCTTTCGACGCTCTTCACGCGATACGCCACCGTGGATCACATCCACGGCTTCGGAGGTACCAAGCCGTGCCCGCACCTTGTCGAGTAAATAATGCAACGTGTCCTTGGGTTCTGTGAAAATGATCAGCTTGCGGCGATTACCTGCCGCGTCCATCATCAAATCGTCGTCAAGAATACGATTGAGCTGGCTCCATTTCGTGTCCACGCCAGAGCGCAGCACGCCGAGCGCCATCGTCTCAAGCCCTTTCAGTGTCTCGACTTCCAAGGCAAGTTGCTCGACTGTCTCTGCCGTCGTCGCGCCTGTCGAAATCAGATCTTCAAGCTCGTCGATCTCTTCCTGGCCATACTCCTCTATGTTCCGCAGCATGTCAGAGTTAATGGCCACCTCGGTTCCGCTCCGGCGATACTTTGCAGCAAGGCGTGCTTCGCCAAGTTCGTTTTCCAGTCGTTCCCGACGGCGCTTGAGTGATTGGTAGATGGCGGCCGGCGATGAAGCGAGACGTCGTTGAAGAATTTGCAAGGCAAAGCCGATATTGTTGCGCTTTTTCCCGTCACCCTCAGCAAAGCGCTGCACACGGTTCATCTCGGTGCGAACATATTCGGTGACGGCGGTGTAAAGCGCGGCTTCTCCTTCCGATAGCTGATACTTGACCGTACGTGCCCGCCGCTCTGGGAAGAGCGGGCGGCCATCGAACTTGAGCAGTTCCTCCTTGGTCAGCCGCCGCATCATGTCTTCGGTATCGGCATAGTGAACACCATCACGGAACCGCCCCTCGAACCGATCGCTGTCGAGAAGAGCCATGAAGAGCTGAAAATCCTCTTCCTTGCCATTATGCGGTGTCGCCGACATCAACAGCAGGTGGCGGCAGACTTGGCCGAGCTTTTGGCCGACCTGATAACGCCGCGTATATTTGACCTCTCCGCCAAAATAAGTAGCCGACATGCGATGAGCTTCGTCGCAGATAATCAGATCCCATTCGGGCGCACTCATGAGCTTGTCTTGAAGCTCCTCATTGCGCGCCAACATGTCGAGACGGACTATCAGCCGATCTCGGTCACTAAAGGGATTGCCCGATCGCGCATTCTCGATCATCTCGCGGGAAAGGATATCGAACTCAAGATTGAACTTCTGACCGAGTTCGTCTTGCCACTGCTCAACTAGGCTGCCCGGTGCAACAATGAGACAACGCTCCAGATCGCTACGGGCGATCAATTCCTTCATCAGCAGTCCGGCCATAATCGTCTTACCTGCCCCGGGATCGTCGGCGAGGAGAAAGCGAAGAGGCTGGCGAGGCAGCATCTCACCGTAGACCGCTGATATCTGGTGCGGTAAAGGATCGATCAGACTGGTATGGATCGCCAGATACGGATCGAAATAGTACGCCAGTTTGATACGATTGGCTTCCGTTACCAAGCGCAGCAGGGCACCATCCGCATCGAACGACCAAGGCCGACCGTTCTTTTCGATCTCAAGACGATGTTCGTCATCCCGATAAAGAACAGCATCAGCCACTGTCCCATGATGATCGCGATAAACGACATTGATAGCCTGATCGCCGATCCAATCCACAGACAAGATCTGCACGGCCTGCGACGAAGCAATACCCCGCACTGATGCGCCATTCTTGACGTCTTCGAGCCTTGCCGCCATCCGCCGACATTTCCTTTCCGCCCATTCACAGTTGAAAACCCGCCTTGTCTAAAGCGGCCTCTGTTTCCTTGCGATTTAATGTCACGATATGCTGTGTGTAAGCATTCTGCTTGGCTGCATCACCGAGTAGGCCAAGTCTCTTCAAAACGTAGAACAGCATCGCGTAGCGAACCGACATGACGCCATTGCCCTGATCCAAGCCGTAATCCTTGGCAACAACCTTTTTCTGACTTTCAGTCAGAGCAGGATGCGGGCCGATGATCACATCGAAATAATTGTTCCAAAACCAGTCCTGCTCACCGGTCGCGCCAGGCGTGCCGGTCGCGCCGACCTTCAGAATACGCGGCAGAAGGAAGTCTTTGAACTTATGCTCAAGGTGGCAATAGGCCCGGACATGCCAGCGAAAACCATCATAGCCAAAGGCGTGCGGTGTGATCCTGCGCCAGATCGGGTCAGGACGCATCTTGTTCATCGACTGGTAGAAAACCTCGACGGACATATCTTTGCGGACTGCGTTGAGAATCTTGCGGAAGACCTCGATGTCGATGTCCCGTTTAGGCGTTAGGGCCACGTCGGCGCCTGGAAACGCCGCGATCCAGGAATCATGGAAGGGGGTAGCATCTTCGGCCACAGAGCGAAGCTGTCGGAGGTAGACATAAGGATCAGGGTCGAGAAAACGCAGGACGAATTTTTCAACAGCGACATAGCGTTTACCGCGCGTATCATACTCCATATTGCCCGGCGCTCGCTCCTGGTAGAGCGTCAGATCCTTTGACGCCTGAGGAACTGATACGCTGAAAAATTCGACAATATCGGCACGGTTGATGGAGCCCTCCCAGAAGAGGCGGAACTCAATAAACTCAAGCCTCTGCTCGACACCCCAGCGCACAAACAATCTCTTTCGAATACAAACTATATGGGCTCTTACAATGATACGTATAGTTTATACACTAACCATCTTCGAGAAATCAATAGCTACGGGATCGCACAGCCGATAGATATCGGCGCAGTCTTTTTTACCTGTTCTGAAAGACCTTAACTGACGACACGCCATAAACTGTCAGGTAAGAGTTTTTTATGCGAGCGTCAGCTTTCTGATGATTAAATTATTAACAGCCGACATTCCGGTTTCGCCTCTTCTCGGACATAGGAAGTTTCAAACCGCACTCCGTATAATGGACATTCGACAAAGGGTTCCTTGACACGCTGCCCCAAGGGCAAGCAGCTACCTTGCCCAATCGGTAGCATAGCGGCAACTCTCAGCCCGGAAATACCTTCGAATACCACTTAACACCAATCGATATGTCCTGTAACGTTCTGAAAAACACAAGGATGTATAATGACCATTTCGTTTGATCTTTCCCCCGAGTTGATGAGTAATCCAGTCATTACTGTCGACCTAAAAAAACTGTTTGATGTTATAAAGTCAGGATTTGATTATTATACCGATACAAATGGAAAAGTGGTTTTTGCCGATGAAGGAAAACTTTGTGACCCAGACCACGCAAGGAGGGTGGCGGAGACCAGATTTCTCAGAGTATCTAAGCAATTAAGAGAAGAAAAACGAACGCATTGCCCAACTTTAAAAGTAGAAGACGGGAAAATAATACTTTGCGATGGAAGAAATAGAGTGGCTGCTTTAATAGCGGCAGGCTATGAAAACGTGGAAGTTGTTTTAACAAGTCCACATTACAACCCTGATTACGATTTTAAACAGGATATCGTTTTTGTTAAAAATTCAATCGGTGCGTGACCCGTTTCCGAATTGACGGGGGTGTCCGCTGCACAAGTCTGTGAGCTTAAATGCGGACAGTCCGGCTCCCCCCCCCCTAACCGGACAGGCTGCAATCGCCTCATAAGCGACATCAGGTAATCAAGACTTGCTTTCCAGAAGCGGACATTCTGCCCCCCCAAACAGGCGACTGCCAACATAATATTAATATCCAATTTCACAGTTTTGAAAAATTATATACTTATATTATGTATAATTTTTCCATTAAATTATGCCATTAATTACGTGCATAAAAAAATACATAAAAATTATTATCCGACTTGAATATCTTTAAGTCCACGCCCATTTTTACTGCACGAAATGTAATGGGGGCTCTTTTAGAGCAGCGGCGAGGATTACAGTATATGACGGCACATATGAAGTTCTTCCCAACAGGAAATGCGGACACGACTTTCATTCAGCTCGCAAATAATCATGTAATCCTCATGGATTATGCGCATATGCGCAACGAAAACGATTCGACCGACAAGCGAATTGATCTCCCGACAGCCATTCGGGAAGCATTGGACGAAGCCGGTCAAGAGTCTTTCCGCGTCGTGGCTTTTACGCATCTTGACAAGGACCATGTCCATCGTGCCAGTGAGTTTTTTTGGTTAGAACATGCCGAAAAATATCAAGGATCTGATCGTATTAAGATTGATGAACTCTGGGTTCCTGCCGGAGTTCTGACCGAGGAATCTCTTGACAATGATGCGCGTATAATCAGACAGGAAGCACGACACCGCCTGAAGCAAGGTAAGGGAATAAAGGTGTTCTCCCGTCCGGAAGCTCTCAGATCCTACCTGGAAGAAAACGGTCTTACACTCGATGCGCGTGCACACTGCATTGTTGATGCAGGTGGATTAGTTCCAGGATTTAATAAATGGGGCGAAGAGGCTGTCGAATTTTTTGTCCACAGTCCATTTGCATGGCGGACCGATGAAGGCCTCAGCGATCGGAATCAAGGGTCGATCGTTGTGCAAATGACGTTGCGCGAAGGAGGCCAGGAATCATATGTCCTCCTCGGTGCTGATATCGATCATGAATGCCTATCACAGATCGTGCGTACCAGCCGAAGACATGGTAATGAGGACCGGCTTCATTGGGATGTTCTGAAACTTTTCCACCACTGCTCATACCTTTCTTTGTCACCAGAGAAGGGCGAGGACATTACCGAGCCTGTTGAGGATGTTAAATGGCTTTTTGAAAAATTGGCTCGGCAGAATGAAATCATCGTCTCGCCAAGTAAGCCAATCCCGGTGAAGGGGACTGAAGCCGATAAGGATAAGCAGCCACCACATCGACAGGCTGCAAACTATTACCGGAAGATTATCAAAGATTCGAATGGCAAGTTCCTTGTCACTATGGAAACACCGAGCGAATTTCGACCGAAACTGCTACATCTAAAGATTACCGCACAAGGTGTCGCTGTCATGCTTGCATCTGTAGCGACAGCCACCAGTATTGCGGCATCGACGCCAACAAGAGCCGGTAGGAACGGATGAAGGCATGTATTGGCAGCCAAAGGGGTCGGAAACCATAGCTGTGCGGGAGCTCGCTAATCCTTTGGCGAAAGCGCTTTGCGACTATATCGTGGGACCAGGAGAAGATTATACCACTCTTGGTGAGTGTCGGCGGTTCAAAGAGTTAGATATTGTTTCTTTCGATCTCGTGGTGGAGAGACCCCAACGACCGGTTTATGATATCCGCTCAGTTGAATCGCTGACGGTATGTTTCTCGCGTTCCCAATCTATGCCGTTCGCGGTGCTAATCGCTCGTCCAGATTTTCCTGATACTCCGCATCAGAATTTAATGCCTGAGGGATTGCCCGCATGTATTTGTATCGATGATCGACCTTGGCAGGACGTTCGAGGCTTCTACACTGCTGCAGAGTTGCTGGGACGTCTGAGCGCATGGTTTGAAAAAGCTTGCCAAGGTGAACTCCATGGAGTTGGACAGACCTTCGACCCGCTTTTTATGCCGGAAAACTCGACGCAGATCATCCTGAAAAATGACTTCTGCGAGGCTGCCCGCCAGAATAATAGCCTGTTTATCTGGAGCATTGATCAGGATTGCCGTTACATTTTTATTGGAGGATCAAGGCCGTCCACTGTTAAAGGCAATGATGTCGAACTAACAGTCCTGCATTACGCGGTCCAGCCACAACAAATGAAGCGGATGAAGCGTGCTCCGCGTGACCTTAGGCAATTATCCGACTTCCTTCTGCAAGGAGGTGTCGATTTCTCCCAATCGCTTCAAGAAAGCATCAATAATTGGGTAAGGGAGCGGCAAGGTGTCATAGATAGGAAGTCAATCATTTGCTTCCTAGTGACCGTTCCGCAGATTGATCCAGCAACTAATGGGATCGGAGCGACTGAAACGGTCGCGTTTGTAACGTCGTCGAGTATGGGTGATATTGGAGAAAAGATGGGTTTGCTGCATCGGAATACTTCTGGTGAGGCGAAAGAATTTAAATTCGTCGGCAGCATAGGTGCTAATCTGTCGATGGACGGAGTGAATGACATTCCGGTATCCATGTCGTTTGTCCATAAAGAATTCGATGCCATCGGCGCGGCTTATCTGTCTGGAGAGCCAGAGGCGGACGAACGTCGAATATTGATGATTGGGGCCGGCTCAGCTGGATCGGCAATTTCAGAAATACTTGTTCGGCAGGGTCTCTTCAAGTGGACGATCGTAGATGATGATATGCTACTTCCCCACAACGTGGTAAGACACACGCTCAATAACCAGTCAGTGGGTAGAAGCAAGGCAATTGAGTTATCAAGTAACCTCGCGGAAGTGCGAGCAGATATTGATGCCCGTATAATTGTGGACAATGTTCTCACGCCAACAGATCGGACTGCGCTGAATCAGCAGATCGATGATGCTGATCTCATCTTTGACGTTTCTGCATCGGTACCCGTCTCCCGTTGGGCCTCCGACTTACCCAATACAGCGCGTCGTCTTTGCGCATTTTTTACGCCTAATGGAAAATCTGCAATTCTCATGATCGAAGATGAAGCGCGGACTTCGAAGCTTCGTGATCTTGAGGCCATATACCTGCGAGAAATTCTCCAAAATCCGTCCTTTGCCAATCATCTCGGTCCGGTCGACAGGATGCAATATTCTGGAGCGTGTAGAGCGCTTACGAACCGGATCCCGATGGCGTCAATCCAAATACTTTCAGGACTGATTGCCAATGGAATTGCATCCGGTGTTAGGTCTCCTGAGGCAACTGTCAAAATTTGGACAATGACCGAAGACGAAATTAGGACGACCGTAGTGTCGGATACCACGACTACGACGAAGGTGGCGGGATGGACGGTCGTTATATCCACCTCGTTGAAGAAAGAACTTCAACAACGTCGATCAACAGCGTTACCATCGGAGACTGGTGGAGTGCTAATGGGTATGTTCGACTGCGACCTTCGCCGTATTGATGTCGTTGGTACGTTGCCTCCCCCTAGCGACAGCGTCGGTACGCAGATAACATTTACACGTGGCGTGTTCCGACTGAAAGCTGATATTGAGGCAGCGGCTGCCCGAACAGGAAACCAGATCCGATATATCGGTGAGTGGCACTCTCACCCGGTCGGCCGATCCTCGCATCCGAGTAGTACAGATATTGCACAAATCAAACAATTACAAAATGCGATGTCACTCGATGGTCTGCCGGCTGTGTCATTGATTCTCGCAGAGAACGATATGTCGATTCTTGTGCGCGGAACAGGAAAATCGGCGGGTGGATAATGTTCTAGATGGGCAAAGACTGGGATTGGCCCTATCAGGAGGTGGAGTGCGCGCGGCTGTGTTCCATCTCGGTGTCCTTTATCATCTAGCACAACAAGACCGGCTAGAAGAAGTGACCCAAATTTCAACAGTTTCTGGCGGTAGCCTAATCATAGGAGCCATTTTCTCTCACGCAAATGCCACGTGGCCAACCTCGATGCAATTCCTAGATGAGGTATATCCAGCGCTTCGTGATAAGCTTACGGCAGGCGATTTGTTTAGTCTGGCAGCTTTGGGGTGGCGCGGAGTTATCCGAGAAAACTTTCAGATATTGTTCCGAAGAGCTGAGATCCTTGCAAGGCTTCTCGAAACTCGATGGGGAGTGAAGGGGTCCGTTAAGGATTTACCCGAAGTACCAAAATGGCATATTAACACGACCTGTTATGAGACAGGTAAGAATTGGCGTTTCTCCAAAACAATGATGGGCGATTGGAAGTTCGGACGGCACTTTACTCCAGATATACCAGTGGCGAAGGCCATTGCGGCATCAGCAGCCGTTCCATACGTGATCGGCGCTCTCCGGCTCGACTTACCAGAATACGGTTGGTGGAGAACTGATCCGGCGACGAAAGAGCCGTTGGAGAAGGTCTGCCTACCAAATCCTCGCGTTCGGCTGTGGGACGGTGGGGTATATGAAAATATGGGCTTGGAAGCCCTCTACAAGCCTAGCATAGGCCTTGAAGGCTGCGATTTTCTCATTTGTAGTGATGCTTCTGGTCCTTTGAATGCACCGCAGCCTGTTTCGGCACTTGGAACTTTCTTTGGAAAACTGAACTCCCCGCGTCTTTTCGATATTGCTAGCGATCAGATACGAGCACTTCGCTCACGGATGTTGGTCAGATCCATCGCTCGTGGAGAGGTAAAGGCGGTATTGCTCCGAATGGGTACGTCAATGCGACAACTCGGGCTAGATGTTAAAACTATTAAGGGTAGGCTTTCGGATATTCAATGTGCATCTTCGCTGAACTACCCGACTAATCTAACTCGCATATCAGAGGATAATTTCGACCTCATTTCGCGCCATGGTGCGGAAGTGTGTGAGGTAATATTGAAGCGCTACAATCTTCCGAAAGCGAATTAAATCGGTTTCGACGGGTAAGTCATTTCCTGAACAGCTCAATTGATAAGTGGAGTGTCTACTTTTTTCCCAAATCTGTTTATGGAAATTGACGTGCTGACGTGCCCCCCGAAAATGTAACCATTTAAAAGTAGAGTCCGATCGAGAAGGATACGGACGGATGAAACGCAGTCGTTTTACGGAAGAGCAGATCATAGGGGTGCTGAAGGAACAGGAGGCTGGGCTCAAGGTCACTGATCTTTGCCGCAAACACGGGATCAGTGATGCGACGTTTTACAAATGGAAGACCCGCTATGGTGGCCTTGAGGTATCTGAGGCCAAACGGCTGAAGGCGTTGGAAGATGAAAACAGCCGCCTGAAACGTCTTCTGGCGGATGCGATGCCGGATAATGCGGCACTGAAGGAAATTGTTGGAAAAAAGTGGTGACGCCTGTCGCGAAACGGCAGGCGGTCCGACATATTCAGGAAGCTCTGGAATTGAGTGAACGCCGTGCCTGTGCGCTTGTTGGTGTCGCCAGGCGTGTTGTGCGGTATGTTTCCTCCCGGGCAGATGATGCTGCCCTGCGCCAGCGCCTGCGGGATCTGGCGGCCCAGCGACGCCGCTTTGGATACCGCCGCCTGGGCTGTCTTCTGGCGCGGGAAGGGTTCAGCCTCAATCACAAGAAGCTGTTCCGCCTTTACCAGGAAGAGGGGCTGAAAGTCCGCCACCGGGGTGGCCGCAAGAGGGCACTGGGGACGCGTTCTCCCATGACCATCCCTCAGGAACCCGGGCAGCGCCGGAGCCTGGATTTTGTCTCGGATGCCCTGATCTGTGGCCGCCGGTTCCGCATTCTGGCTGTTATCGACGATTTCAGTCGCAAGAACCTGGCATTGGTTGCCGACACGTCATTATCAGGTGGACGTGTGGCGCGGGAACTGACGGCCCTGGTGGAGCGATATGGCAAGCCCCTCATGATTGTCAGCGACAACGGTACGGAGTTCACATCCCATGCCATCCTGAAATGGGCGGATGAGATGAAGATCGAATGGCATTATATCGCCCCGGGGAAACCGCAGCAGAACGGGTTTGTCGAAAGTTTCAACGGCCGATTGAGGGATGAATGCCTCAACGAAACGCTGTTCACCTCCCTCAGCCATGCCCGACAGGTTCTGGCTGACTGGCGGGAAGACTACAATACGGTGCGTCCCCATTCCCAACTGGATGGCAGGACACCGGATCAGATCGCCAGACAAGGGTCTCGGGGGCATGCCCCCGAGACCCTTGTCATCCCATCAACCCCAAGCCATAAAAAACGGGAACTCTCCTTTTGAGTGGATACAAAAAGGGGGGCACGTCACTTTTAATCAACCAAAATGAAAAACTTCTATCCAATAAACCCGAATACTCGATATATGCTGGAAGGATTTTCATCCACGCGCACGAACTGAAGTGCTTTAATTAACCCAACTTGGTGTTGAACTTCAATTCCAGGGTGGCCATGGATATTCGGACCAACAGCCGCAATTGCTGCATGGCAGTTTGGAAATGACGAAAGAATAGTTGGGTCAAAGCTAAGATCAGATCCATGGTGTGGTAAGCTGATTTGTCCGACAATATCAGAATATAATGAGTAAAACTCCACCATCTTTTTACAGCGCTTCGATATTGTCTTTGCATTTTTAGATTTCGAACAATCATAATCCCCCATTGAAATCCAGCCTGGTTGAACGGCTCTACGAATAAAATGTCCAACCCATGCGGTATTATGAATTTTTTTACTTCTATATGTAAATGGCCCAGAGTATAAAACTAGTGAGGTCTTATTATGCGCTTTTATGATGGAGTCATAACATGCGCGAAGTTGCATACGTCCAGTATGCGTTCTTGCCTTAGCAGCGTAATCAGGAAGAGTGAGGCCGGAACCGAATGCTTTAATGAGTTCGGAGCGGAAACGTTTCAGATTTTTTGACGATACTTGAAAAGAAAAGGGCGATAAAATCCAATTTATAGTGTGCGTTCCCCGAATAATAGTAGCTATGGCCCCTTTGGGGACTAAATAGACATTGGCGCGATCTAAATCTTTATCCGAAATAGGTTTGGAAGAAATATCTTCACTACGAGTCCATACCAGTTCCATTTGTGAGCCAATATCTTCGTCCCCCGTTTCATGGGGAGAAGGTGTCACTGGATCGGGCTTTAAAATGGTATCATCATCTTCATTCTCACACTCCACATATGTTAATTTGCGGACTCCACGAGTTCCAAACCACACTTCAGGCTCTTCAACTAAGTCAATAAACGTGTCTGCTATATTGCCGCCTGCTATAGCAGCAGCCAAGTGGAATAGCCAGTTGTCGTCGCTCAAATAAGGCAATACAACTTCGTCCACGTGACATGTCTTTAGAAGTAAATCAACACCATTCACGTGATCATTGTCGAGGTGAGAGAGAAATAAAGCATTAAAGTTAGAGTGAGGTAAGGCTTTAATTTCTCTATGCAAGGACAGCGCTTGATTTGATCCGCAATCAAAAATCCAAGAAAATAAAACTTTATTTTTATTTTCATATATATAATTTTTTTGGAAACCACCTTGACCTACAGGATTCTGGTATTGATCAAAATAAAATTTAGACACTAATTTTTCTCCTTATTGAAATTTGGTATTTATTTAATAAAATTGCGAGTATGGATTTTTATCACAATGGACTCTATTGCGCAAAAAAACAGGAGAAACTACAGTTTGTTGATTGCTATTTAATCATTCCCGTTCTGGGGCGTTGAAAAAGTCGGTCTTCCGGACATTCCGTAGCCCCCAATTGGCTCATGATTAACCATGCGCGAAATACGCCTATTTGGTAGGATGCCGTAACACCTTCGTTGCCGCATCACCAGAGGACAATGTCCCCGTGATGTAGCGCGCGGCGCGTTCAATGTCCGGGAACATGGTCTTTTCATTGATACCAAGTTTGTCAAGTTCCTTGAGAAGGTCCCCTTTGGCACCCGCAGGAATGACGATATGCTCAACTTTAATTTTGTCTAAAGAATTTGACTTGATTTCTTCGTCCAAGCCGAAGGCAAAAAACGCCCCCGCCTGTGCGAGAATGCGCTTATTGTTCTGCTTAGGCTTCACTAGGACGATCGAATCCAGATCGCTAGGCTCGATCTCATCGAGAAAGCCGTTCTTTTCCTGCCTCACAAAATGAAGCAGCCTTTTGATGGGCGTGCTTTGATTGAACTCTTCTAGCTCTAACCCGGTATCGATCTTGTTCTTATAGGTCCAAGAGAGCCGTGCGAGATTTGTAAGGCAGCTTACGGTATCACTGTCGAAGTATCGCACTCTTCGTTTGAAGGCGCGGAGCATGACGACGTGCCCGTCCATATCCTTTATTCTAGTCTTGCCATTTGAGGCAGGTACGCGCTTCTTAACCGTCTCGCACGCAAAATAGAGCGCTACCATTGGATTCATCGTCACGTCGAGTAGCCGCGTAGGAAGTGAGAAATGCTGCATTCTGACCAACATCTCCAGTGCGCTCGTATCTCGGTCGAAATCTTCGGGATGAGCAGCGATGAGTTCGCGCAATAGGATATGCTCATTTTCGCGCGTCGCCTCCTTGCGGAAAATGGACGGGATCAGTTTGAAATCAGTGCTGCCATGGCCGCGATAGGTTACGACCGCATTTTTCGCGACCGACCAACCAAGGATAATCCTAACGAAATCTGTGACCGATTTGATAGAATTCATGCCTCTTCCCCTGCAACTGAGGCGACTATGATGCCATCTAATGACTTTGTGCAACGTGGCATCGGCACGAACTGCGGGTTCCAATATCTGTATGACGTTTCGAATGACCGAATTGGACTCGTAAAACGCCACATATCACTCACCGTCGAGTTTTGGACGACCTGGTAATCGCCGTCGAGCGCACCAGCATGATGCCCATGATCGGCAGCCGTTATTCACTCTCCGGCCTTCTCGGGTTAGATACGGAGGAAGTGTTCACCGGCTAGGACTGAATCTACGAATGGGTTCGACCGCAAGCCGTCAGTGAAGAACACTTGGATCGAAAGCCCGCTATGGACATTTTCCCGCCGAGACCGGACAGGCGGCTTTCCCCCCCAAGGCCGCCTATTTGCCCAGTAATATGGAACCAGACAAGCGGCAGTCGCCTAGATGTCAGACATTTATAGTTACCCGAAAGGCGACATTGTTTAGCGAGCCGCAGGGACTACCCAAGACCATCCTTATCGCCATCGCACGCCAGCTCCTCGTCATCCTCAATGCCATGATCCAGAAAAGTCAGCCTTGGCAGATCACATGATCATCACAGTTGCCCTATTACTGCCCTTCCGACAAAATTTTAAGGAGGGAAAGGCAGCAAGTTAGTGTCGGTTTAAGAGCCCTTGATCCAGAATCTAACCGTTGAATTTCGTGCTTGCGTCCATCCAGCATCACGCATGGTTCGGGTTAAAGACCGTAGCTGTGCCACGGGCAACGGCCATGTCCGCCCAAGCAAGTTTTCCACAATCAACCGAGATGTGATGCTCTCCGTCTGAACCGCACCCCATGCATCTAGCGCATCCGGAATTCTGCAACTCAACAGATCCTCGAACGCCATTTCAGACTGAGACTGAGACTGAGACTGAGACTGAGACTGAGACTGAGACTGAGACTGAGACTGAGACTGAGACTGAGACTGAGACT